>DASYSN010000089.1:0-1943 GCA_036003305.1 Thermoanaerobaculia bacterium | reverse complement strand
GCGAACTCGCGGCCGATGATGATCACGATCATCCAGGCGCGGGCGAGGCCGAGCTCGACGAGCGAGATGAACGCGGCCGACATCAGCAGCTTGTCGGCGATCGGATCGAGCAGCGCGCCGAGACGCGTCATCCGGTTGTAGCGCCGCGCGAAGAAGCCGTCGAGAAAGTCGGTGATCGCCGCGAGCAGGAAGATCGCGAGGCCGACGTATTCGCGTCCGTAGAACTTCGTCAGCAGAACGACGACGAGAAACGGAACGAGAAAGATCCGAAGCAGCGTGAGCGAGTTCGGGAGGTTGACGATCTCCGTCGACACGTTCTCGCGTGCCGGTGTTTTCGGGAGGAGATCGGCGGATGCTTCGGAAGACATCGGTGTCAAGGATATTAGGAATATCGAACCGTGCGATTGACATTCCTGATCGCGTATCTAGAATCGCCTCCCTTGCCCTGTTTTGAAGTTGCGAAAGTGGCGGAACTGGTAGACGCGCAGGTCTCAGAAGCCTGTGACCGTTAGGTCTTGGGGGTTCGATTCCCCCCTTTCGCACCAAAACTTCTTCCCGCTCTCCCGCTGAGACATACCGTCTCGCGTTGCGTGCTAGATTCGCCGCATGCTCGCAACTCTCCTCCTTGCGCTGACGATCAGCGGCGTGAGCGCCGACTGCCGCGCGTGTCACGACGGTACGAAGGCGCCCGCGATGGGCAACGGCCACGTCGTGGAGGTCGTGTACGCGGAAGCGCGCGCGGAGAAGCCCGACTCGCTTCGCGCTCCGAACGCGCCGAGCGGCCTCGGGAGCACGGTCGCCACCGACATGCTGGTCAACGGCAAGGTCGAATGTCAGACCTGCCACATCCCGCACGAGACCGAGACGGCGAATCGCTTTCGATTGCGCGCGCAGATCCTGCCGCTCTGCAGCTCGTGTCATATCCTGCACTGACTGGCGTGAGGTTCGCACCGCCACCAGTCTGATGAAGAGGGACTGATGAAGAGGTTCGCAGTTCTCCTGCTGCTCGCCGCCGCCTGCCGGCAGTCGCATCCCGCGGCTGCGCCTCGCGGCAAGGTCGAAATGCGGACCCTCGATACGGCCGACGCACGGCCGGCGCTCATCGATCCTCCGCCCGTCCTGACCGACGAAGCGCCGCCGCCGAAACCGAATGACGCGGTCGCCGCGCAGAACCAGGTGCCGCTCACCGAGGCGGACGAACAGTTGCGCGCAAGACTCCCGTTCGCGCCGGCCATCGGACTCGATCCGGTCGATGGCGCCAAGATCTCGATCCGCGCGAACACGCCGACCGTCGAGATCAAGAACCGCGTCTACTACTTCTCGTCCGAGGAGAACAAGCGGACGTTCATGGCGTCGCCGCAGCAGTACCTGAAGGGCGTGTTCGGCGTACCGAAAGGCTAGTTCAAGGTAGCCAGGGGCCGAACGCGCGCATCACGTCGGGATCGGCTTTCACTGGCTTGCGCGTGGCGCGATCGAGCCAGACGTGGCTCGAGAAGCCGGTGGCGTGCGTTTCGCCCGCGGAATCGGACAGTTCGTACTCGAATCGCAACATCCTGCTCCCCGCCTGGCCGACCGAGGTCTTGATCACCACCTCGTCGTCGTAGTGGTACGGCGTCCGGAAACGGCAGCCGATCTCGACGACGACGAGCAGAAATCCGCGCTCCTCGATATCCCGATATGTGATGCCCGTCGCACGACATAGGTCGGTACGACCAATTTCGAACCAGACGACGTAATTTGAATGATGGGCAATGCCCATCTGGTCCGTTTCCTTATATCGAACACGGGTGCGGCTCTCGACGGGCTTCGGCAGAGGATTTGCTCCTGACGTAAAATAAGAAATGAACCTGAAACGAAAACATACCAAGGAAATCGCCCGGACAGCGAAGCAATCGCTGCTCATCGGCGGCGCGGCTTTCCTCGCCGCGGACCTCGCCCGCCGC
>DASYSN010000088.1:0-5176 GCA_036003305.1 Thermoanaerobaculia bacterium | reverse complement strand
GCGGTTCTCTTCGAGCCAGCGCATCGCCGCGATGAAGCTGCCGACGCCGGGCAGCACGATCTTTTCCGCGCGCGCGATCGCCTCCGCATCGCGAGTGACCTGCAGCGACGCCCCCGCCGCGCGCAACCCCCGCGCAATGTTCGCGACGTTCGCGACGGGGGAGTCGATGAGGGTGACGTTCACCTAGCGCGCCCCCTCATCCGGGCTTCGCCCACCTTCTCCCCGCTTCGCGGGGCGAAGGGTAATGACGAGGCTCCTACCGCAATTACCCCTCGCCCCGCGAAGCGGGGAGAGGGCGGCCGAAGGCCGGGTGAGGGGGCGTCCGTCCATTAGATGACCCCCTTCGTGCTCGGCACGTCCGCCGACACGACCTGCTTCGCGTCCCTCACCGCGAGCGCGAACGCTTTGAAGATCGCCTCGGCAGCGTGGTGGCCGTTGCGGCCGCGGATCAGGTCGATGTGGATGTTGCAGGCGCACTTGTTCGCGAACGACTTGAAGAACTCCTCCACGAGCGCGAACGGGAAGTCTTTGTGGATGAGCAGCATCTCGCGGTCGAGTGGCACCTCGAAGACGAGGAAGGGACGGCCGGCGAAGTCGACGACGACGCGCGCCAGCGCCTCGTCGAGCGGCACATACGCGTAGCCGAAACGGCGGATGCCGCGTTTGTCGCCGAGCGCCTGCGCGAACGCCTCGCCGAAGACGAGCCCGACGTCTTCGACCGTGTGGTGATAGTCGATGTGCGTGTCGCCGGTCGCGACGACGTGGAGGTCGAGGCGTCCATGCCGCGAGATCGTGTCGAGCATGTGCGAGAGAAACCCGATCGGCGTCTCGATGCGCGAGTTGCCGCTGCCGTCGACGTCGACGGTCACGGCGACCGAGGTCTCTTTCGTCGTGCGGGTGATCGTGGCGGTGCGGGTCATAGGCGCTCCTTTCCAATCCCGTCATCCTGAGCCGGCGTAGCGCGGCGAAGGATCTCCGAATGCGGAGACCGCGCATCTTGAGATCCTTCGCCGTCTACGCGGCTCAGGATGACGGAGGAGAGTGCGGCGAGGAAGCGGTCGTTCTCGTCGGGATTGCCGATCGAGACGCGCAGCGCGTCGGCGTACTCGCGGATGAGGACTCCGTGCGCGTGCAGCGCGTCGAAGACGCGGCGCGGTTCGGAGACACGGAAGAAGATGAAGTTTGCCTTCGACGGGCACGGTGTGACGCCGGCGATTTCCATCGCCGCGAAGACGCGTTCGCGCTCGCGAATGGCGAGGGAGACGTTGCGCTCGTAGACCTGCCGGTTCTCGAGCGCCGTCGCCGCGATCGCCTCGCTGACGATATTGAGCGAGTAGGGGAGCTTGACCTTGCGAATCTCGCGGCAGGTGGCTGCGGTCGATGCGATCCAGCCGACGCGGAGCGCGGCGAGACCCCACGCTTTCGAGAACGTCGAGAACGTGACGAGCCGGTCGTGGAGCGACGGGAGGGAGTCTTCTGCAAAATCGCCGTAGGCGCGGTCGAACAGCACCGTCGCTCCGGTCGCGAGAAGCGTGTCGATTCCGTTTGGTGGCAAGACCCCGCCCGTCGGATTATTCGGTGAGCAGGCGATGATCACCGATCCACCCGCGTTGCACATCGCGTCCAACGGCAGCAGACCGGTCGACGGATCGATCGGAATCGGGATTGGAGTGCCGCCCGCGATGGTGATGAGTTTCTCGTAAAGCGAGAACGTCGGCTTCGGGAAAACCACCGGCGTTCCGGGGCCGACGAACGTCGCGATCGTCGCCGCGAGCAGCTCATTCGAACCGTTGCCGACGAGGATGTTCGCCGCCTCGTAGCCGTACGCGCGCGCCAGAGCGTCGCGCAGCGTGAGCGACTCGAAGTCGGGATAGAGGTTCCACGGCCGCGCGGCCACGCGCGCCAGGATCTGCTGCTTCAGCTCCGCCGGGAAATCGTTGGGGCTCTCGTTCTGATTGAGCTTGATCTCCGCCTCGCGCAGCTCCAGCGTGTAGGCGGTCATCGCCGCTACGACGTCGCGAGACATGCGTCCCTCCTCGCTGCCATCGATTTGGCGTGATTGGGCAGGCCCTCGAACTGCGCGATCAGCTCTCCCTTCGGCGCGATCGCGAGCAGGTCGTCGATCGTGAGCGTCACGACGTTCGAGCGCTTCACGAAGTCATACACGCCGAGCGGTGAGAAGAAGCGTGCGCTGCCGGCGGTCGGCAGCACGTGATTCGATCCGATGATGTAGTCGCCGGCCGCGGGAGGCGATGACGGGCCGCAGTAGATCGCGCCGCAGTTCTGCGCTTTCAGCGCGAGGTTCTCCGCGTCCGCGGCGTGGATCGAGAGGTGTTCCGGCGCGATCCGGTCGCCGATCGCGACCGCCTCGTCGAGCGTGCCGACGACGAACGTGATCGCGCGCTCCGGCATCTGCTCGGCGAGCGCGCGCGACGTCGTCAGCAGAATCACTTCCGAATCCGGCCCGTGCTCCGCCTGTGCGAGGAGGTCGGCGATCACGAGCTGCGCGTCGGCCGTCTCATCGGCGATCACGATCAGCTCCGTCGGGCCGGCGGTCATGTCGATGCCGACCTCGCCGATGAGGCGCATCTTCGCGGCGGTCACGTACGAGTTGCCCGGCCCGACGACCTTGTCGACGCGCTCCAGCGTCTCCGTTCCGATCGCCGCCGCCGCGACGCCCGCCGCGCCGCCGCAGCGGTAGATCTCACGGATGCCGAGGCGGTTGCAGACGTAGTGCAGCTCCTCGCGTTCCGCGGCGGCGGGGGTGGTGATGCAGACCAGCTCCTCCACGCCGGCGATGCGCGCGGGGACGGCGGTCATGATCAGCGTCGAGATGTAGACCGCGCGCCCACCCGGCACATAGCAGCCGACGCGCCGCAACGCGCGGACTCGATGCTGTACGGTCGAATCGCCGTCACGCCACGTGTACGACTGCGGCAACTGCGCCCGATGGAACGCCTCGACGCGCGCGATCGCGGTGTCGATCGCCTCGGCGATGTCGGCGCCGATGGCGACGTCGCGCGGCGCGATCTTCACTTTCGACGGTTCGACGTTGACGCGGTCGAACTTCGCGATCTGCGCCGCGACGTACATGTCGCCCGTCGCGCGAACGCCCGCGATCATCTCGTCGGCGACGCGGAGCGCGTTCTCGTTTGTCGCGTTGCGGCGCGCGATGATGCCGCGGAGCGCCTCCTCCGCCTCAGGGGAGCTGGATCTGTAAATTCGCATTCTTCGCTTCCTCGATCCGCGAGATCAGGTCGCGGATCCGTTTCGTTTCCGTTCGGTACACGGCGCGGCCGACGATGAGCCGCGGCGAGATTTCGGCGACGACGTCCTGGATCTCGAGCTTGTGCACCCGCACCGTCTCGCCGGTTTCCACGAGATCGATTACGTGCGACGTCAGATTCAGCACCGCCGCCAGCTCGACCGAGCCGCCGAGCGGCACGATGTCCGCGCGAATGGCACGGCCGTCGAGATACTGCCGCGCGATACGCGGATACTTCGTCGCGACTTTGGTTAACGACGGTGCACCAGGCGCTGAGATGAGCATCATCTTGCAGCGGCCGAAGTCGAATTCGACCGGCTGGTAGGCGGTGCAGTCATGCTCGAGGATCTGATCGAGCCCGGCGATGCCCGCATCCGCGGCGCCGTGTTCCACGTACACCGGAACGTCGCAGTCCTTGACGAAGATCCACTCGACGTCGCCACGGTTGAAGACGAGCTTCCGCGTCGCGAGGTCGGCCTCCGACGGCACGTCATAGCCTGCGGCGGCGAACGTGGCGAGCGCTTTGTCGAGTAGGCGGCCCTTCGGAATGGCGATTCGCATCACTCGACCTCTGTTGTCAACGGGGCTCCCGCCCCGTTGAGCGCCTCAGTGGATTCGTCAATCGTGAATGTGAAGCCGATCGCGGCGGCGCTGGTGCCGAAGCGCGCGTAGAGGTCGTCGTAGCGTCCGCCCTCCGCGATGCGCTTGCGGGTGTCAGCGTCGTACACGCGGAAGTGGATCCCCGTGTAGTAGGCGGCGGCCGCATCGACGTCGTCGAGCTGCAGGAGGCACTCGCTTCCGGCGCCGCGCGCGATCGCGTCGAGGCGATCGGCGGCGAGCGGCGCGAATTCGCGCACGTCGTTCAGCGTCGCCGAGCCGTCGAGGATCTTGACCGCGAGCTCCGGCAGCGAGCCGTCGCGCGCGATCCGCTTCGAGACGAGCGCCTGGCGTGCGTCGTCGCCGAGGGCGTTCGCGATCGAGACGTCGTTGTAGACGATCACCGGCGTCGCGCCGGCGGCGCGCGCGAGGTCGGCGGCGAGGCGGAGGATCTCGACGTCCGCCCCCACCGTCGGGTCGCCGATGATCTCGGCGCCGATCTGGAACATCTCGCGGTTGGCGCCGAGGCGCGTCGCCTCGACGCGGATGACGTCGCCGCGGTAGAAGATGCGGAGCGGCAGATCTCCCTCGGCGATCGTCGGCGCGAGCGCGCGGGCGACCATCGGCGTGAAGTCCGAGCGGATCGCGACCAGCTCTCCCTCCCGGTCGATGAAGCGGTAGCTCTGCTTGGCGGCGGCGCCGCGGCGGAGCTGCACGTACGGTTCGACATAGTCGATGATCGGGAGGAAGACCTCGTCGAACCCGTCGCTCTCGAGCCGCGCCGCGAAGCGCGCCTCGATCCGCTTGCGCCGCGCCGCCTCTTCGACCAGCAGCGGCCGGACTCCGGTGGGATATCGAAATTTGTTGGCCATCAATCAAAAACCCCTTCCCGCGTACGAGAAGGGGTCAGGTGATGGCGTTGGTCAGCTTCTCGCTGCGCCCCCTCTCTTCGGCGGGGCGCATTGGCAAAGCACCCCTAGATCATCGAATGATGATGATGGTGGTGCCGGCCGAAGCGGGAAACGTTTATATCGTAAAGCGTCAACGGGACGGATCATACAATGAATTCCGATGTGCGGGATCTCAGGGATCTGGCGGCGAAACGGCGCCACGCCGGACGCGATTCGGGCGGACGTCCGGCGGATGTCGGAGACCATCCGGCACCGCGGGCCGGACGACGACGGCGAATTTGTCGACGAAGGGAGCGGAATCGGTTTCGGCTTTCGGCGCCTGAAGATCATCGACCTCACGGCCGCGGGGGCGCAGCCGATGACGTCGGCGAGCGGCCGGTACGTCATCGAGTTCAACGGCGAG
>DASYSN010000087.1:0-5729 GCA_036003305.1 Thermoanaerobaculia bacterium | reverse complement strand
GTCGAAAGTTGAAAGTTAAGGCCGCGAAGCGAGCCTTAACTTTCAACTTTCGACCTGACCCCGGCCAGGCAGCCGAGTTGCACCTCCTCGCTGCATGGCCACCCACAACGAACCTCAGTCCTACGGCAGCCAGGACGACTGGACGTCCGGGAAGACCGGGCAGTCCGTCGAGAAGCCGGTATCGGAGCCGGTCGGGGAAGTGGAGAACGAGGGCGGCAGGGTCTCGCCCATCCAGTTCGCCGACACCGAGAGCGCGCCGGTCGTCCAGCACGGCGCGGATGACGAGCCGGTGCAACGTGTGACCTCAGCACCGACGGGCGCCAAGCGCGATAGCTTTTTCAAGGAACGCGATTACAAGGAATGACCTGTTACCATGCTCCGAGCCCCTGGGAGCATGGCCAACTTTCACCTCAACGGACTCGCCGGTGCGTCGGCGTTCACGGCGCTGGTCGTCTTTCTCCTCGGTACGGCGGTCCTGATCCGCCGCCGCTCGCTGCCGCACGCCCTCTTCTTCCTCGTCACCACCACCGTGAGCACCTGGTGCGCCGCGTTTGCGCTACTTTACGGCGCGCCGACGGAGCAGAACGCCGTCGTCTGGGCGCGCGCCGGCAATCTCGCGGCCTGCTTCATCGCTCCCGCCGTTTTCCACTTCGTCGCCGTCTTCCTGCAGCGCGGACGAGCGCTGCGCTACCAGATCGCGGTCGCGTGGGCCGGCTGCTTCGCGGTCGGCGTCGTCTCGTCGCTGCCGTTCGCGATCAAAGGCGTCCGGCACTATCCGTGGGGCTACTACCCTGACTCCCAGCCGCTGAGCGCCATCGAGCCGGTCGCGTACTTCATCGTCATCGGCTCGGCGATGCGGATGCTGTGGCAGGCATACAACACGTCCGAGGGCGTGATGCGCGAGCGCGCGGCGTCGATGGCGATCGCGTTCGGCGTCGGCGCGCTCGCGGTCATCGACTACCTCCCGGCCATCGGCCTCGACGTCTATCCCGCCGGCCACATCGCCGTCCTCGCCTTCGCGATCATCGCCGTCACCGCGGTGACGCGCTTCGAGCTCGTCGACGTGACGCCGGCCTACGCCGCCGGCCAGCTTCTCGAGACGATGAAGAACGCCGTCCTCGTCGTCGACATGGGCGGGATCATCCGCGTGGCGAACCGCGCCACGTCGATGATGCTCGGCTACGAGCCGTCGACGATCGTCGGCCAGCATGTGAAGACGATCCTGCCGCGGGAAGACGTCACGTCCACCGGCAAGATCCTCCACAGCGGCGGTGTCCTCGAACAGAACGTCGTGTGGCGCGCCGCGGACGGCACGCGCATCGACGTCCTCGCTTCCTCGTCCTTCGTCCGCGACAAGAAAGGCGCGCCGGTCGCCGTCATCTACGTCGCGTCCGACTTCACCGAACGGAAGCGCGCCGAGAACGCGTTGCGCGCCAGCGAGCATCGTTACCGCGCCCTCTTCGAGCTCAACCCGTTGCCGATGTGGGTCTACGACATCGAGACCCTCCGATTCACCGCCGTGAACGACGCCGCGGTGAAGCACTACGGCTACGCGCGCGAGGACTTCCTCGCGATGAAGATCACCGAGATCCGGCCGAAGGAAGAGATCCCGTACATCCTCGACCTCGTGACGAGCCTCGAAGGACGGCGTGGTCCGGTCGTCCATCGCCACCAGAAGGCGGACGGCACGACGTTCGAGGCCGAGGTCAGCTCGTTCGAGTTCGAATCGAACGGCCGCCGCGTCCGGCTCGTGATCGCGCAGGACATCACCGAGCGCCGCAAGAACGAAGAGCGCTACAAGCTCCTCTTCGAGCGCAACCTTGCCGGCGTCTATCGCACCACCGTCCACGGCCGCATCCTCGACGTCAACGACGCGATGGCGCGTATCTTCGGCTTCGTCTCGCGCGAGGAGCTGATGGCGGAGTCGGCTCTCAGCCTCTACCTCGCCGAGGACGACCGGCAGCACGTGCTGCGCAACCTCGCCGAGGCGCGGACGCTGACGAACTTCGAGTCGCGCATGCGCCGCCGCGACGGCGAACAGATCTGGATCCTCGAGAACGCGTCGTTGCTCGACGACGGCGTCATCGAAGGGACGATCGTTGACATCACCGACCGCAAGAACGCGCAGCAGGCGATGGAGTACCAGGCGTACCACGACGTCCTGACCGAGCTGCCGAACCGGCTCCTCTTCCGCGACCGCCTCAGTATCGCGCTCGCGCATGCGAAGCGGACCAAGCGCGCCGCCGCGGTGATGTTCCTCGACCTCGATCAGTTCAAGCTCGTAAACGACACGCTCGGCCACTCCATCGGCGACCGGCTCCTGCAGCAGATGGCGCTGAGGCTCGTCGGCTGCGTCCGCGCCGAGGACACCGTCGCGCGCATGGGCGGGGACGAGTTCACGATCCTTCTCGCCGACCTGAACGACCGCCGCTCGGCGGCCACGGTCGCACAGAAGGTGCTCGACGCGATCCGCCAGCCGGTGCTCATCGACGAGCACGAGCTGTACGTCACGACCTCGATCGGCATCGCGCTCTACCCCGAGGACGGGATGGACACCGAGACGCTGCTGCGTGAGGCCGATCGCGCGATGTATCGCGCGAAAGACTCCGGCCGGAACAATTTTCAGTTCGCGACGCCGCTGCCGAGCGACGTCGCCGACGGCCGTCTCGCGCTCGAGCGCAAGCTGCATCACGCGCTGGAGAGGGGAGAGTTCGTCGTCCACTACCAGCCGATCGTCGCGATCGAGAGCGGCGCGGTCGTCGGCGCCGAGGCGCTCGTCCGGTGGCAGCAGCCGGAGGGCTCGATCGTCCTTCCCGACGCGTTTATCAGCGTCGCCGAGGATTGCAATCTCATCATTCCCCTCGGCGAGTGGGTGCTCTGGACCGCCTGCTGCCAGATGAAGCAGTGGCACAACGACGGCCACCCGGACCTGCGCATCGCCGTGAACCTCTCCGCGCGCCAGCTCCAGCAGCGCGATCTGATCGCAAACGTCGAGCGCATCCTCGCCGACAGCGGCCTCCCGGCCTCGTCGCTGGAGCTGGAGATCACCGAGTCGGTCGCCATCCAGGTCCCCGAGCTGACGATCTCGATTCTCACTCAGCTCAAGCGCCTCGGCGTCCGCATCTCGATCGACGACTTCGGCACCGGCTACTCGTCGCTCAGTTACCTGAAGCGTTTCCCGATCGACACCGTGAAGATCGATCAGAACTTCGTCCGCGATCTCGTCAGCGACGAAGGCGACGCCGCGATCATCTCCGCCGTCATCTCGATCGCCCGCGCGCTGCGCCTCAATGTCGTGGCCGAAGGGGTCGAGACGAACGAGCAGCTCGCATTCTTGCAACGCGAGCGATGCGCGCTCGTGCAGGGGTTCCTGCACAGCATGCCGCTCACCGCGCATGAGTTCGGTCGCGATTTGCTGGCTCCGCGGATGCGAATTGGTTCCACTCGCATACAATCCGCGGCGCCATGAAGCGGACGGTCTTTCTTCTCGTCGCTCTCCTCTCTCTCTCGGCAAGCAGCAGCGTCAGACTCGATCCCGCGAAGATCGCTCCGGATATCGAGCAGCGCCTCGCGAAGTTCCGGCCCGTCGAGATGCCGTTCTCGTACGCCGGCTTCACGAAACGCGAGCAGACGGTCATCCGCGAGCTCGTCGCGGCGTCGCAGGACCTCGAGAACATCTACTGGCGCCAGATCAACCCGGAGGACATCGCGCTCCTCCACCAGAGCGCCGGCTCGAAGGACGCGAAGATCAAAGCGTTCCACCACTACCTCTGGATCAACGGCAGCCACTGGGACCAGATCGAAGAAGGCCAGCCGTTCTACGGCGAGAAGCAGCAGCCGCCGGGCCGCAATGTGATCGCCGAGGGGCTCACGGCGGCCGAGATCGAGAACTACGTCAAGGAACATCCCGCGCAGAAGGACGCGATCTACGGCGAGCGGACGATCGTCGAGATCGTGTCGCGCAAGCCGCTGAAGCTGAAGACGACGCCGTACCACGTGCGCTACGTGCAGTGGCTGAAGCCCGCCGCCGAGCATCTGCGCAAAGCGGCGGCGGCGAGCGGTGACAAGGCGTTCGCGAAGTACCTCCGCGACCGCGCCACCGCGTTGCTCACGGACGATTACTACAAGAGCGACGTCGAGTGGGTCGAGCTGAAGGACCCGAAGTTCGACGTGATCTTCGCGCCGTATGAGGTCTACGCCGACGCGCTCCTCAGCATCAAGACGTCGTACGGCGCCGCGGTGCTGATCCGCAACGAGACGGAGAGCCGCAAGCTCGACATCTTCCAGAAGTACGTTCCCGACATTCAGGACTCGCTGCCGCTCGCGCCGGAGGACCGGCCGTCGAAGAAGGGGCAGCCGACGCCGATGGAAGTGATGGACACGCCGTTCCGCGCCGGCGACCTGCGCCACGGCTACCAGGCGGTCGCCGACAATCTGCCGAATGATCCGCGCATCCACGAGAAGGTCGGCAGCAAGAAGATCTTCTTCAAGAATTTCATGGATGCGCGCGTCCACGACGTCATTCTCCCGCTCGCGAAACGGGTGATGAAGCCGGAGGACGCGTCGATCGCGACGGCCGAGGGTTACCTCGCCAGCACGATGATGCACGAGATCTGTCACGGCCTCGGCCCGACGTTCGCGCGCGTCGGCGGAAAACGCGAAGACATCCGCTCCTCCATCGGGCCGGCGTACTCGGGACTCGAAGAGGCGAAGGCGGACGTCACCGGGATGTTCGGCCTGAAGTGGCTGATCGATCACGGCGCGCTGCCGAAGGCGCGGGAGAAGGAGTACTACGCGTCGTACGTCGCCGGCATCTTCCGCACGGTCCGCTTCGGCACCGGCGAGGCGCATGGCCGCGCGGAGATGATGGAGTTCAACTTCCTGTCCGAGCGCGGCGCGATCGTGCGCGACGCGAACGGTACGTACTCGATCGACTACGCGAAGATGCCCGACGCGATCGCCGCCGTGACGAAGGAGCTGCTGGAGATCGAGGCGACCGGCGACCGCACGCGCGCGGAGGCGTGGTTCAAGAAATACGACGTAATGCCGCCGGAGCTGACCGCCGCGCTCAACCGCGCGAAGGACGTGCCGGTCGACATCGATCCGATCGTTCCTTTCCACGAAGGCGTGCAGTAACGGTTGGAACGGTATGCGCAACATCATCCGAGGAATCGCAGCAGGGGTAGGGATGGCGATCGATCCAACCAAGCGCGTCCTGATCGTCGACGATGAGAAGGACGTCAGGGACATTCTCTTTACGGTCTTGCAGGCCCGCGGCATTCAAGCCGACTGCGCCGCGAACGGCCGCGAGGCGCTCGACCTCATCGCGCAGCATCCGTACGTCGTCGTGGTGCTCGATCTGATGATGCCTGAGGTCGACGGCTTCGGCGTGCTCGAGACGCTGCACGCCGCCGGCACGATGCCGGTCGTGCTCGTTCTCACCGCCGCCGATCAGGGGCTCGTAGACCGGCTCGACGCGAGCCTCATCCACGGCATCGTCCGGAAACCGTTCGAGCCCTCCGAGATCGCCGACGTCGTCGCCGCCTGCGCCGACATTCGCAGCCGCGGCATGTTCGAGACGATGGCGATCGCCGCCATGATCGCGGGCGGTCCGCTGGTGACCCTGTTGTCGCGGTAGTTGTCGCGGTAGCTACATCAAGCGCCGCTGGATCATCTCGGCGAGCAGCAGCAGCATGCCGCTCGAGATCACGTTTCCGAGCATGGAGCCG
>DASYSN010000086.1:0-3901 GCA_036003305.1 Thermoanaerobaculia bacterium | reverse complement strand
TGCTCGTCTACGGCCTCTGGTCGATCACGCTGGCGATGTGGAACTGGATGCGCTCCGCGCCGTGGCCTTGGATCGCGGCGTGGACCGTCTTCGGCGTCGCCGCGCTGGTGAGCCTCAGCGTGCGGAGGCGAGGCCGCGCTGACGGCGAATCCGGCGCTCCCACTCCCCGAACACCAGATGGTCGGTGAGCAGGCCGAGCACGATGATGATGAGCATGACGGCGACGACCTGGCTCATGTCGTTCATCTCGCGGCCGAGCATCAGCAGGTGGCCCAGGCCGGGTAACGCGTAGAGCAGCTCGCCGGCCATGAGCGAGCGCCACGCGAACGACCAGCCGAGCTTCATCCCGGTGACGATCGACGGTAGCGCCGACGGAAGCACGACGCTCGTGTAGAGCCGGATGCCGCGCGCGCCGAGGTTGCGGGCGGCGTTCATGTAGATCGGCGGCGTGTTGCGGACGCCGTCGGCGGTCGCCTGCGCGATCGAGAGCACGGCGCCCATGATCACGACGAAGACGATCGCCTTCTCGCTGAGGCCGAACCAGAGCAGCGCGAGCGGCAGCCAGCAGATGCTCGGCAGCGCCTGCAGGCCCATCACGAGCAGGCCGAGTGTGTCGTTCAGCCATTGGACCGTCGCGATGAGGAGTCCGATGACGACGCCGGCGACGATCGCGATGGCGTAGCCGATCACGAGGCGTTTCAGGCTACCCCCGATCGCCGCGAGAAAGTCGCCGTCGCGGAAGCCGTCGGCGATCGCGCGCGCCACGCCGCCGGGGGCCGGCAGGAGGTAGTCGGGCCAGAGTTGCGCGCGGACGAGCAGCTCCCAGATCGCGAAGAGGGACGCGAAGAAGACGATCCGGCTGATCGTCTTACGCATGCGCCATTACCTCCTCGCCGATGGTACGCGCGAGCGCGCTGACCGGCGGGCTGTCGATGACGCGCGGCCGCGGGAGGTCGATGCGATGCTCGGCGACGATGCGGCCCGGTCGCGGCGACATGACCAGCACGCGGTCGCCGAGGACGACCGCTTCGCGGACGTTGTGCGTGACGAAGACGATCGTCTTCTTCGTCTGCGCCCAGATCTCCTGCAGCTCCGTGTGGAGGATCGAGCGCGTCATCGCGTCGAGCGCGCCGAACGGCTCGTCGAGCAGGAGCACCGCGGGGTCGACGGCGATCGCACGCGCGAGGCTGACGCGCTGCCGCATCCCACCGGAGAGCTCGTGGATGCGCGCGTCGGCGAAGCCGTCGAGGTGCACGAGCTTCAGGAGCTGCATCGCGCGTTGCGCCCGTTCACCGGCGGACATGTTGTCGAGGAACCGCAGTCCGAATTCGACGTTCTCCCGCACGCTGAGCCACGGGAAGAGCGCGCCGTCCTGGAACATCAGAATGCGGCTGCCGCTCGCGACGACGGCGCCGGAGGTCGGCAGTTCCAGTCCGGCGATGATCGAGAGGAGCGTCGACTTGCCGCAGCCCGACGGTCCGATGACGCAGACGAACTCGCCCGACTCGATCGTGACGTCGATGTTCTCGAGCGCCGCCACGCGGCGGCTCCCTTCGTACGCCTTCGCGACGCCGCGCAGTTCGAGTCTCACGGCTTCACCACCTCGTCGAGGAGGCGCAGGTCGTAAATGCCGTCGAGATTCGGCCGGTCGCGAAGGAAGTGCGCGGCGTAGGCGGCATCGGCGGATTGTCGGAGCGAGCGCTCGATCGGGTCCCACGTCGGGCGCATGTGCGCCCAGGCCGCCGCGAGGACCGGCTCGGAGAGCTTCTTGCCGGTGAGGCGGCCGATTTCATTGTTGACGATCGCCTTCGCCTCCATGGGATGCGCGAGCTCCCAACGTGTGATCGCGACGTGCGCCTCGAGAAACCGCCGGACGCGGTCCGGATGCGCCTTCAGGAACGTCGTGCTCGCGATCACCTGCGCCGTCACGAAATCGTCGTTCGGCCAAAGCGTCCGTTCGTCGAGGAAGACCACGCCGCCTGCCTCAGCGACGAGGCGCGAGGCCCACGGCTCCGGTACCCACGCGCCGTCGATGTCGCCGCGGCGGAAAAGGTCGAGGATCTGCGGGTTCGGCGTCGGGACGACTTCCGCCTGAATGTTGTTCGCCGCCAGCCAGTTCCGCAGCGCGACGTCCTGTGTGTTCCCGAGCTGCGGCGACGCCAGCTTCCGTCCCGCGAGGTTCTTCACCCCGTTGCGAACGACGAGCGACGCGCCGCCGCTCGTCGCACCGGCGATGATCCGCAGCGCCGTGCCGTGCGACTGCACGTAGCCGTTGATCGCCGGATTCGGCCCGACGTACGCGACGTCGATCTGTCCCGCGAAGAGCGCCTCGATGACGGACGGCCCGGCGTTGAAGACCAGCGGCCGGATCCTGCCGAAATCGCCGCGTGCGACGCCGATCAGCGCCTGCGAATGCGTCACGTTCGGGAAGTACCCGAGACGCATCGTGGAGTCGCTCTTTTCGCCGCCGCAGGCGAGCGTGAAGAGGGCGATCAGCGCGGCGAGACACCTCATGCCGCGCTAATGATTCGATTGGTGATCTAATTTGTCAACAATGCCGCTACCGGAAGCTCACCGGGATGTCGTCCATGGTCAGCACGCCCGGCCGGGCGACGATCACGCGCGGGATTGAATTGACCACCATCGCCGCCGTGGCGCGGTCGCCGTGGACGCCGCCTTTGATCTCCATCTCGACGTCGGGCACGCCCTTGACGATCACGCGGTCCGCCGCCACCGCCTCGGCGCCGACGTACATTCTCAGTTCCAGAGAAACGTTGATCTTCCCGCGGCCGTCGATCGTCTGGTGGACGCCCGCGACCTGTCCCGGCGCCACTTTCAGGTACTGCGTGACGATCTCGCGGTCGGCGATGATCGGATCGATCTTCTCGCCGCTGACGTGCTCGAACTCCGCGCCGAGGCCGTTGCCGACCATCATCAGCGACTCCTTCAGGCCCATGTGCTTGATCTTCCCGGCGTCGACAGCGCTGCGGAACTCCTGCGCCGTCATCCCGGCGCCGACCTTGCGTTGCAGCGGCTCGCGGCGCGTCGAGGCGTTCTGGATGCGGATGATCTGCACCGACTCGATCGACTGGCAGACCGACGTCACGGTCAGCGCGAGCTTGTCCATCACGAAGCCGGGATTCACGCCGGTGCCGAGGAGCGTGACGTTGTGCGCGCGGGCGACCTGCTGCAACTCTTCGCGGATGCCGGCGTCGAGCGGGAACGAAAGCTCCTCGCAGGTCGACACGACGTGAGCGCCGCGCGACAGTAGGTCAACAAGTTGACCTTTGACATCGCGCAGCCGCGAGCCGGTCGAATGACAGACGACGTCGCATTTCGCCGTCAGCTCGCCGGTGACCTTCACGCCGACCTGGCGTCCGAGCCCGATGACCTCGCCGACGTCCTTGCCGATCTTGTCCGGATCGATGTCGACCGCCGCGACGAGCTTGATCCACGGTTTGGTGAGCAGGAGCCGCGCGATCTCCGCGCCGATCGGGCCGATGCCGTACTGCGCGACGGCGACGGGTTGCATGGGGTTCATCTTGATTTCTCTCTCTCTGATCAAAAGTCGGCGCGCATTCTATCGGCGACTCCACCCCAACCGTCATCCTGAGCCGCGTAGACGGCGAAGGATCTCCAAATTGCAGGCTCTTTCGCATCTGGAGATCCTTCGCCGCGCTACGCCGGCTCAGGATGACGGTGGCAGGAGCGGCTCCGGAGAAAAGAGCGTCGTCTCCGCGCTCTCCACGCTCTCCTCCTCCTCCATGAAATGCGACACGCCCACGCCTGCGAGCCGGTACCGCGCTTCGGGCGGGAAGGTGAAGCGGCCGAGGAGCTCGACGGCGATGCGGGCGATGTCGTCGCCGCTCGCAGGCGGCTGGGGAGGCGTCAGCTGGCGCGT
>DASYSN010000085.1:0-16412 GCA_036003305.1 Thermoanaerobaculia bacterium | reverse complement strand
GGACCGAGCACCGCGCCGGCGCCGAGGATCTGGTTCTGTCCCGTCGCGCCGATGCGCGTCAGGTCGTTCTCCTCGATGGTGTCCCAACGGCCGGCGAACGGCACGACGTCGGCCGAGACTTCGAAGTAGTCCTCGATGAGGCGGATGAGCCCGACCGTCGAGCGGTAACGATCGATCGACAGCCCGGCGTAGGAGAGCAGCCCGCGATCGTCCATCGCGGTGCGGTCTTGCATGTGCGGCGTGCCGAGTCCGAGGAACGCGTAGAGGACGGAGGCGACGCGGCCGCGCGCGGGCGATTTGTTGTCCAGCGCCGGGCGATACTTCTTGCGCGCTCGGTAGAACAGCGAGACGAGCCGGTGGTTGAAGATGTCGAGGAAATCGCGGAACGCCGTGTCCTTGCGGAACGCGCGCTCGACGATGAGCTCCGTCACCGGCGGCGGGAGCGGGCCGAGCGCGCCGCCGAGGCCGAGGACGTTGACGACCATCTCTGCGGGCTCGCCCTTCGCCGCGGGAAGGACTTCCTCCACGTCGCCGGGAGGAAAGTCGAGGCGGACGGCGTGGCGGAACCGCACCACTTCGCGTTTCGGATCGACGCCTTCGCCCGGCGGCGTGCGCTCGTCGTACAGCTCCTCGAGCAAACGCACGGCTTGCAGAAACGCGAAGCGGTGCCCTTCCTCGAACAGCCCCTCGGCGACAGAACGCGTTTCGCGCCAGCCGTACGCCGCGGTCACAGCACCGCCTTTGCGCCGGCCATCGGGCGCCAGCGTTTCCACACTTCACTCTCCCGCGCCTCGCGCCGGATGAGCAGTTGCGTGAACGAGTTCGTCGACGCGAACAAGCCGAGGAAGTGATTGATCACCGTGGCGAAGAGGAACGCGCTGCCGCCGACGAACGACGTCTCGTCGAACACCAGCTCGACCTCCGTGCCGCGGCAGAAGCCCTTCCACGCCGCACCGTCCATGCGCCGCACGATCTTGCGGTGCGACATGCGGCGGATGCCGTGGATCTGCTGCCGCTGCGCCGGCGCGTCGGCGTGGCTGTAGAGCGCGAGAATCTCGCGCAGCGCCTTGAGGCTGTCGTCCGTCTCCCCGAGCGCCAGGTAATTGAGCGAGAGGTGCGATACGAGGCGCCACAGCGTCTGGCCGCCGAGCGGCGGATCGACGGGACGCGTCGGCTTCTTCAGGCAGACGACCCGCGCCACCGGCGCCGCCTCGTCCGTCTGCAGCGTGCCGCCCGCGGGGATTTCCGCCGCGAGCGCGCGATTGGTGCACAGGATTTGGGCATACACGATCTCGTCGGGAGGACGCGCGGGGCTGAAGTCGAGATCGCGGAACGACAGCAGGACGTCCGTGCCGGTCATATCCGGATGCTGCGCCGGCACGCGGCGGGCGTGCCAGAAGGCGCGCTGCTTCCTGCGCTCCATCGCGTGCGTATATGAGTAGAACGGCGCGTAGTTGCGCGTCGGATCCGCCGGATCGGACGTGCCGGAAACGGAGAGCACCGAATGGATCTCCGTGGTCTTCTCGCGGCGCATGTCCGGCACGAGGCGATACTCGAGCTGGCGGTGATCGACGCGAATCGGCTCGCTGGTGCGGCGGAACAGGTTGATCGCCGGCGTGCAGTGGAGCGAGAACGTCTCCGGCGTCAGCAACAGCTTCGCGGCCGGCGCCTTGTCCAGCAGGAAGAGAACGTCGGCCTGACCGCCCGACATGTGCCCGCGCAACTGCTGCAGGTCGAAGAAGTGGAACTTCTCGGGAAATGCGAAGTACTCCTGCAGCAGCCGGTACGCCGGATGCGAGTACTTCGGATACGGGATCACGTCGTCGTCGCGGTCGAAGCCGGCCGGCACGACGGCGCCGCGCGGAATCTCGTGCGGCGTCTTCGTCCCCGCCGGGAGGACGGCGACGCGGAGAAGGTTGTTCATGAGGAGCTCGTACAACCGCCCCACCAGCACCGGCTCGCCGTGGAGATAGAAGCGCAAAGAGTCGATTTCGAGCTTGTCGAACGGATCGGCCATCGAATGAAGACGGAGGCGCAGCACAGCCGCCACGTCGCTGGTCTTGTCGAGGAAGTCGTAGTTGTCGGGCGTCTCCACCTCGGCCGACTTCACTTCGACCGGCCACAACGTGACCGGATACGCCGTACGCATCCGGCACACCGCGCCGCGCTCGGCCGTCGTGAAGATCTGCGTGTGGCGCGGAATCTCGTGCCCCGAGGTGAGCTTGCCGCGTTTCGGGTCGATGTCGAAGCGGACCACCGTCATCGACGGTACCGGATTGAGGTAATGCGGATAGAGAACATTGAGCAGTTCGGCGGCAACCTCGGGGAAGTCGCCGTCGAGATCACTCTGGATGCGCGCGGTGAGAAACGCGAACGCCTCGATGAGCCGCTCGACGTGCGGGTCGGGACACTCGTCGCGCTGCAACTCGAGCCGCCCGGCGACCTTCGGATAGGCGCGCGCGAAGCGCTCCCCCGCCTGCCGCAGGTACGACAGCTCTTCCAGGTAGTAGAGCAGGAACTCTTCACTCGAGGGCCGCATGAACCTCCGCACTCCCTTCCCTGGTCTGCAGCAGCGTGACGAACGAAACGGGCTCCGGGACGTTTTCGGTCAGCAGGACAGCCTCGATCGTCGCGCGAAACACGAACTCCTCGCCGGCGTCGCGCTCGACGGTGACGCGCACCTGCGCCAGGCGCGGCTCGTAGATCTCGATGGCGCGTTGCAGGATGGCGGCGACGCGCTGCCAGTCGTCCTGATTGCGGGTGAAGAAGGTCGAAAAATCGGGGATGCCGTAGTCGACGACCGATCGGCGGCGACTGCCGAGCCGGTGCGCCGGGATGGGGCAGCGGGTGTTGAAAAGCTGCTCCAGTTCCCGGCGCACCGATTCTTTCAATCCGCGGCGGTCGAGCGTGCGCATCGGGCGCAACTCGTGACGCAGAAAGGGATCGCGGTCGACCAGCCGGTCGAACAACGGCGTACGAACTTCGACCTTGCGTTCACTCATCTGCGTCAACTGATCGATCGCGTCTCCAGGTTGTGCGTCGCCGGCAAGTTGCTGTCAGCCGTGCCGTCGGCGTGCTTCTGATCGAGATATGTGTACTGCACGATCCCGTAGTCGAGCGCCACGTTCTCCACCGGGATGTCGCCCGGACCGCCGGAGACGCTGTAGTTGCTGATGACCACGTGCTGCATGGCGACCTCGAGGTACTTGACCGGCTTGTTGTCGGTCGCGCCGTCGGAGCGCCAGCAGGTCACGGTCGCTTTGCCGATCTGCTTGCCCGACCAGCAGTACTTGAGCAGCGCGTTGGTGGCGGTGTCGAGATACTTGGTGAAGCTGAGATTCTGATGCGTCGCCTGCTCCACGGTGCCCGAACCGGCGGCGCTGCGCGTCGGGCTGGTCGGCTGGACGAACCCATGACTCCACGAGAGGATCTCGATCTCCTTCTCGTGGCCGGCGGCGGTGCTGCTCGCATCGATCGCCGGCTCCTCGAACTTGATGTACATGTTGGTTGACATCGGTTTTCTCCTTCAGATCAGGCGGCGGGCGGCGGAAGCTCGGCGACGAGGCGGATGGACGCGGTCAGCTCCTCGAGCTGGAAGTGCGGCCGCAGAAACGCGACGGCGCGGTACGCGCCCGGCTTGCCGGGGACGTCGAAGACGTCGATGCGCGCCTCGCGCAGCGGGTACTGCGCCTTCAGGTCCTGGCCGGCGTCGTCGGTGCCGAGGATGTAGCCGCTGATCCAGCGGTTGAGATACGTCGTCATCGTGTCCTTGGTCTGGAAGCTCCCGACCTTGTCGCGGCAGATGACCTTGAGGTAGTGCGCGAAGCGCGACGCGTTGAGGATGTACGGAAGGCGCGCCGAGATGCGCGCGTTCGCGTTCGCGGCGTCGGTGTCGTACGACTTCGGCTTCTGCGTGGTCTGGCCGCCGAAGAACGCGGCGTAGTCGGTGCCTTTGCAGTGGCAGAGGGCGACGAAGCCGAGGGTGTCGAGCTCCTTCTCGCGGCGATCGGTGATGGCGATCTCGGTGGGGCACTTCAGCGCGATGTCGCCCTCATCCGTCTTGAACGTGTGCGTCGGCAGTCCCTGCACCATGCCGCCGCCTTCCACGCCGCGGATGGCGGCGCACCAGCCGTAGAGCGCGAACGCGTTGGTGATGCGCTGGCCGAGGGCCCACGCCGCGTTGCCCCACAGATACTTCGAGTGATCCTTGCCGTCGGTGTCCTCGACCAGCTTGAAGTCCTCGGTCGGGACGGTGTTCGGGCCGTACGGAAGGCGCAGCAGGATGTGCGGCAGCGCCAGCGTGACGTAGCGGGAGTCTTCCATCTGCTGGAACGAGCGCCACTTGATCAGCTCCGTGCTCTCGAACAGCTTCGCCAGGTCGCGCGGGTTGCCGAGCTCCGTGAACGAGTCCATGTCGAACAGCTTCGGCGACGCGGCGGCGATGAACGGCGCGTGCGCCGCGGCGGCCACGCCGGCGATCTTCTCCAGCAGTGCCATGTCCTGCGGATGGCGGCCGAACTCGTAGTCGCCGATCAGGAGGCTGTACGGATGACCGCCGAAGGTGCCGTACTCCTCTTCGTACACCTTCTTGAACAACACGCTCTGGTCGAACTCCAGCGCCTGATCGAGGTCCTTGAAGACTTCGTTCTTGGCGGCGCAGAGCAGGCGCAGCTTGAGGCGCGTGCTCGTCTCGGTATTCATCACGAGGAAGTGGAGGCCGCGCCATGACGCCTCGAGCTTCTGGAAGTCGGGATGATGGAGGACCTCGTTGAGCTGCGTGCTGAGCAGCTCGTCGATGCGCGCGATCTGGACCTGGATCATGGCCAGCGTGTCGCGGCTGACGGTCATCCCCTCGTCGAGGATCTGATGCACGAACTCGCCGACGAGATCTTTGGCGCGGGCCTTCTGGCTCTCGTCGCGCGCCATCTTCCCCTTGTCGACGATCTGGTCGAGCAGCGAGCCTCCGGCGGCGGCGCCGGCCGCTGCTGCGGGTGCGGTTTCGGGTGCGGTTGCTTCGGGCGTTTCGTCAGCCATTGGCTCCTCCAACTTCTCCCTTGATCTTCTGCTGGCTATCCGTGTTGGCGGCGACGTCCTGCAGCAGCGCGTCGAGGTCGTCGTTGCCATCGAGCTTGCCGAGAAGGTCGTTCAGGCGCTGCCGCGCTTCGAAGAGCTTTCGCAGCGGCTCGACCTGCTGGACGATCGCCTCGGGACGGAGGTCGTCGATGTTCCGGAACTTCAGCTCGACGTTCATCTTGCTGTCGTCGTCCTTCAGCTTGTTCGTGACCGCGAATGCGAGACGCGGCGCGATCGACGCCATGACGTCGTTGAAGTTGTCGCGGTCGATCTCCACGAACTTCCGCGCCTTCACCGGCGCCGTCGGCGTGTCCTGCTTGCCGGCGAGGTCCGCGATGATTCCGACGACGAGCGGCAGTTCCTTCTTCTCGATGGCACCGCCGGTCTCGACGTCGTACGTGATCTGGACCCGTGGTGGACGGATCCTCAGGAGCTTCTTCTGCGTACTCTCACTCATGAACTTGTCCTTTCAATGGAATCGATGGATGAATGGGCGTAGGAAACGAGAATGTGGTTGAGTCACCTCCCTTTGACCTCGGGTTGTTTGATTCCAAGCAGCGTGTAGATCGTGGCCAGATCGGCGTTTTTCTGAAGAAGCTGTTCGAGGACGTCCGCGAGGCTCATGCTTCCCCACGAGACGGCGCGGCGGACGAGGTACGGCACCGGGCTGTGAGGCTCGGTGCGCATCAGGTAGTCGGCGGCGTCGCGCAGCCGTGCGTAGGCGTCGGCGCGAGAGGCGATCGCGCCTGACGGCGAATAGGGACCGCGTTCCGCCGGCGAGCTCTCGTCCGCGCGGTCAGCGGGTGTTGCATCCTCTAGTTCCATGGCGGGCGCCTCCTCCTCGCGCACGCGAACGACGAAATCTCCGATGTCCGTGAGCGTGGCGCGCAGCGCGGCGAGGCTCGGCGCGTCGTGCTCGCCGAGCCGCGCGACGAGCGACGCCTTCAGTTCGTCGATCGCGGAGACCGCCGCGGCGACGTCGCGCGACAGCGCGGCGAAGAACGACGGCGGCGTCACCGACGCGCTCACGAGCACCGCGGCCGGCGCCGGTTCGCGGCGCAGCGCTTCCCAATCCTTCCACGCGTGCGCCACCGCGTCCTGACCCTGCGGCGCGGTGATGGGAACGCATTTGACGGAGAACAGGAACTTCTCGCCGCTCAGCCACGCGACCGGGGCGACGCGGCTCTCCGCATTGCCCTCTTCGAGCGCCGGATGGAGCGTGTCCCAGAACGTGTCGCAGAGGGCAGTGATCAGCTTCAGGCCGTGCGCGAGCCCCGCGAAGGCGTGCATCTTCATCCACGCCTCGGTCAGCCACGTCGCGAGCTGCAAGTCCTTGCTGCGGGTCGCCAGCGACTCCGCCGCGAGCGCCGCCACGGCGGGCCAGTCGGCGCGCTTCAGCTCGCGCTGCCAGACGCCCTGCGGCAGGGTCGGATCGTCTTCTTCGCGCAGACGCTTGATCTCGTCGTAAATGTTGTCGAACCGCAGCGACTCGCCCGACGGACTCTCGGGCGACACCGGCGCGAGCAGCGACTCGATCGGCGGCATCGGAAGCGGCGGCGGCGCGGCGACGCGCGCGGTCATTGCGGTCCCTCCGCGATGCTGTGCTCGATCTTCGGCGCGATCCGCGGGAAGTGCGGGAGCGTCATCGGATTCGAAGTCCCGGGGGCGAGCAGACCGACGCGCATGAAGACCTGCGTCGGCACGTTGCCCTGCTCGCCGTCAGGCGCCCGCCGCGTGAAGACGCGGAAGCCGAGGGTCACCGGCTCCTCCTCGTCGTAGTGCGGCAGCGCCTCCGGCGGCGCGGCGTTGTCGGCCAGCGCGCTGAGCAGCGACCACTGGTTCGTATAGCGATAGACGACCTTGCGATCCTCGACCGAGGCCGCGCGCGCGGACGGCGCCGACACCGGCACGCGCGGCGCGTTGGCGGCCCAGCGCAGCGTCAGCGTCACCGGCTTTCCGAACGTCCAGCGCAGCACCGGCTTGGTGGTCCGGTTGGTGACCTCCTCGCTGCCGACGCCCATCGACCACGAGATGATCTGATCGGCGTCGACCTCCTGCTGCCGGGCGGTGCGAAACACCGCCTCGACGTCGAACGCCGGCACGAAATCGGTCGGCTTGGTGGAGTCGAGGAACGGCGAGAAGAAGGCGCGGACCGCCGCCATGTCCGTGAGGAACCGCTTGACCTGCGCGAACGACGGATCGTTCTCGATGGCAGTCGAGGAGAGGATGGACTTGTCGGCGTCGAACTTGCGGAAGAACGCGCGCACCGCGGCGGGGTCGGCTTCGAGAGCGCCGGCGCGCAACGGCCAGTCGGAGAATGGATAGCGGTCCGCCAGGCGCTGGTTGAAGTAGTTCGAGAGGTCGTTGTAGTGCGCCAGCGCGCTCGTCGCGGAAAGCTCGTAGCAGCGCCGCGACAGGTTCTGCGAGAGTTGCTGCAGCGTCTGTCCGAGGTAGCGCGTATCCGCGCGCACGCCCGACGGCAATCCCGCGGCGGAACAGTCGGCCGGCGAGACCTTGGCCATGCGGGGACCGATGTAGTCCTCGAGTGCGGCAAGCGCGTTCCCCGGCTTCTTGGCGTCGTAGTCGCGGAGCTCGTCGAGGATGCCCTGCCAGCGCTGCGCGAGCGGGCGCACGTCGGGACGCTCGATCGTCCCCGCCTTCGTGAACCACGCCAGCAGCGGCTGCGCGTAATTGCGCGCCAGCAGCGTGACGCGGCCGCGCGTGGCATCGGCGTACGCATTGACGTCGCTGACGTCTTTCGCGCCCCACGCCGCGGGCGACGGCGCCGCCGAGCCGTCCCACCACGCGAAGTTGCCGAGGCGCGGGCGGTAGGGCTGCTCGGCGTCGAGCAGGTCGTCGACCTCGCGCAGCAGCCGCAGCGCCTCGGTCGTCATGATGTTCGGAACGCCGCCCTTTTCGTCGGCGCCGCCGAGCCGCACCGAGGCTTCCATCACCTTCTGCAGCGCGTCGGCATAGCCGGCGAACGCGGTGAGATCGCCGCGCACCTGCTCCTCGATCATCGTCGGCCCGTTGGCCGGCGGCACCGGCGTGTAGCCGCACGCGTCGGCGAGAAAGTCGTCCATCTCGATGCGCGCGCGGTCGCGGGCCACCTGGTCGATCGAGACACGCAGGTCCTGCGGGAACAGCGTGAGGCTCTTTTCGCGAAAGCGGTCGTATGCCGCGGCGACGCCCGCGGCCTCGTCGAGCTGCGAGCTGTTCCAGACGACCCGCATGCCGCGCGAGGGGTTCGCCACGAGCTCATGTCCCTGCGGCCTGCTGACGACGAACTGCTGGCCGCCGAAGCTGTCGAGGGCGTGCTCGAGCAGCAGCGAGTCTTCGGAGAGGCGCATCTGGGGAGCGCCGTCGCGGACGACCAGAAGCGGTCCCGTGATCGGCGAGCCGGCCGCGGCGAGATTCGAACGGAAGGCGCGCCAGCCGGTCACGCCGGCGTCGCGGACGCGCTGCGCGTGCGGCGGCCCGAAGAACTTCGAGTGCTCGATCTGAGGGAGCAACGCGTTGAACGCGGGGCCGAGGTTGAAGTCGTTGCCCGGACGGAACACCCACTCCAGCTCCGGTCCGGAGAGCGCCGTGTCGAGCGCGTGGAAACGGCGCCCGAGGTCGGACAGCCGCGCGGCGTCCTCGCCCGTCGGCCGGCGCCACTGATTCATGTCCAACGCGGCGGCGAGCTGCTGCAGCCGCGCCTGGAAGGGGTTGCGACGGTAGAGCGCCGCGTAATAGTTCGCCGCGAGCAGGTCGAGCGCCTGCTGCGCCGGCACCAGATACGGCTGGCGATCGAAGTCGTGGTAGTCGGCGGTAGCCAGCGCGTCCTGGTACAACTCGGACTGCCGGTAGAACTGATCCGGCAACGATCGATTGAGCGCGTACTTCACGACTTCGCCGAGGTCCTTCAGGTCGCCCGATCCCGCCATGGCGAGACGGTTGAACGTGCCGACGTGCTCGTCGAGAGCCCGCATGTTCTCGACGTAGCGCTTCAGCTCCAGGAACTCCGGCAACTGATCGTTGCTGACGATCGGGAGCGACGCGATCGCCGCGTTCTCCGTCACGCCGTCGGGCAGCGGCGCCGCCGCCGGTGCCGCGGGGCTCTCCAGGTGATACGCGTTGCTCGTGACGATCTGGTCGGCTTTGTTTTTCAGTCCGCGCTCGACGGCGGAGAAGACGACGTTATTGAAGGCGATGGCGATGGCGCGCTTCAGCCGGCCGTCGAAGTCGCTGAACCACGACGACGGGACGAAGATCGAGCCGTAGTCGCGAAAATCGATCGCCGCCATCGCGCCGAGCAGCTCGACCGCGGAGTCCGACGTCACCCCCTGCGCTTTCGCGTCGGACTGGCTGCGCATCTTCTGCGCCGCCGACTGCAGGAACGGCTCGAGCACCGCGTCCTGATGCGCGAAGCCGATCTGCGCCCACGCCAGCGCTCCGGCGCAAGCCACACCGACGACCGCCGCCGCGATCTGCGCGATGCGCACCGCGCGGTTGCGCGCGGTGATGGTGCGGCTCGTGGGCGTCGCCAGCCCGTTCTCGACGAAGATCTTCTTCTCGATCAGATCGCCGAGAAACGCGACGCGCTTGCCGTCGCCCTCGCGTCCGCAGAAGTAAAGGCCGCGGAAGATGAGCGAGCCTTGGTACGCGGTCGACTTCAGGAGGTTGTCCAGACAGACGCGCACCGGCTGCGCCAGCGACGCCAGCGCCTGCGGGAAGCGGAGCAGCCACTCGGCGTCCGCCGTCCCGGCGGCGAAGATCTCCATCTGTACGTCGTCGACGCGGCGGCCGAGCGTCGCGAACGCTTCGTCCACCCACGACCCGCGGTACGCGGCGTCGACGCTGTAAGGACTCGACCAGCCGAGGATCTCCCGCCGCGACTCGTTCGGAAGACTGCCGCAAAGGCTCGTGAACCCCGTCAGCCGCTCGCTTCCGGTGACGAGCACGTAAATCGGCAGTCGGAAGCCGACCTGCTGCTGCATTTCCCACAGCCGCCGGAACATCTGCCCTGCCGCGGCGGCGAGATCGGAGCGTTTGATCTCGTTGGTGCTCGCTTCGATCAGGTCGGCGCAGGAGAAGGCCACCACCACGCCGTCGGCTGCGCGCTTCGGCCGCAGCTCGCGCAGGTGGCGGAGCGCGCTCGTCCAGTCGTCGTCGTCGCACGACGCGAGATCGAGCACCACGCCGCGGTTGAAGAACCAGAAGCCGCGGCCTGCGCCGAGGTGCATGCCCGCCTCGGCCGCGTCGCCCCACGGAAGATCGAGCCCCGCGTTGGCGAACAGGCTCGCTTCGCGCGCCTTCTCGCCGCCGGCGACGACGAAGAGCGGCACCTGGTAGCGATCGCGCGAGCCGACGCGCCGCAGCGTCGCGCGCGCCCGGCGGAACGCCTCCGCCATGCTGACGACGATCTCCTCGTCCAGCTTCGATTCCTCGGCCGCCGGCTGCTCCGGCTCGGCGGCGTCGACGAACGTCGACACCTTCGCCGACCGCCGCAGCACCACCACCAGAAGAATGATGATGATCAACGCCAGCAGCAGCACCGCCGCGAGCGCGTAAGGCCACGCCGTCCCGAAGTCGATCACGGCGTCCCTCCCGCGGCGGCCGGCGCGTGATTGATCTCTTCGACCACGTTCTCCACGTGCGAGATCGCGTTGCGCCACAGCAGGTGCGACCCGGCGACCCACACCACCAGCAGCAGCGCGATCGTCCAGATCCACGGACGGAGATACGGGAGCTTGGAAACCGTCCCTTCGTCGAGCGTCGCCTCGTAGGCCTGCGGCACGAACCGCTCGTCCCCACTCACGACCTGCGGCTCGCGGTTGTAGACGTAGCGGAACAGCCGCCGCCGATACGATTCGATCTCCTCGTAGGCGTCGGGGCGGCCGCGATACTTGCCCTGGAACCCGAGCGCCAGGACCATGAGGTAGACGCGCGCCAGCTCGCCGTAGAGCGTGTCGTGCTCCCGCAGCAGCGCGTCGATCCGCTCGAACACTTCCTCGCCGGCGCGGTGGGAGCCGAAGAGCTTCGCCTCGAGCAGGTGCTCGCGCCACACTTCGCGTCCCGCCCACTGCAGGTTGATGAAGATCTCGTCCGCCAGCGCGGCCATGGCGTACTGCGCGCGGCGGTAGATGGCCACTCCGAAGTCGCCGCCTTCGCGCGCGGCGTCGAGAGACTGCCGCTCGAGCAGCGCCACGAGCTTGCGCCATACGCTTACGGGCGATTCGCGCGGCTCCGCCGCGGCCGCCGGATCGGTGTGGACCGCCCAGTTGCCCTCCACCACCCGCCCGCGCATCCGGAGCACTTCAGCGTAGAACTGTTGGAACTTGCCGATCAGGAACATGGGGGTGTCACATGCGATTGCGGATGAAGAGAACGACGGACTCGGGACGGACGGGAGCATCAGCCGACGGGTTCATGACGACGAGGTCTTCGCCGGGGGCGACGAACTGCGGGTCGACCGGCAACGAGTAAAGGGACATGCCGCGGGGCGGTACCAGATCGGCGTCGGCGTCGAGGCGCTTGCGCCGGAGTCCCATGACGCGGTGATCGCGCAGCGCCGGGATGTTCGAAGCGCCCGCGATCACGCTCGCCGAGACCCACCCCGCCATGTCCTGATCGGAAACGCTCGCCGGCGCCTGTACGCCGAGGATCACCGAGCGCGTCATCCAGTCGGGGTCGAACAGGAGCCGGTACTCGTCCCCCTCCCGGTTGAACACGTACCGCGTGTACGACTCGTGGACGCCCTCGGAGATGGCGCGGTCGAGGAACGCGTAGACCTCCGAGAACGTGGCGTAGAGGTTGTTGTGGTCGTACGGCTCGAGCGCAGGCGGCACGAGCGAGCGCCCCAGCGTGCTGACGTGTCCCAGCACGGAGCAGAGCGCGACGTAGAGCGGAAACGGATGCGACACGCCGGTGCGAAGGACGGCCTCGAACGCCGGCAGCTCCGCGGTCAGCGCGTGCACGAGCAGCTTGGTGTCGAGCAACTGCGCGGCGCTCGCCGACATCGACGGCCCGCGTACCTGGTCGGCCAGGAACGCCGCCTTCTCGCGAAGACGCGTCGCGGCCCGGAGGCAGAGGTCGTACACCTGCGAGCCCGGCCCGACGCGCAGCCACGGCGGCGCGAATTCCGTGCGCTGGAAGACTTCGTTGCGGTACGCCACTTCCACCAGCGGAAATCCGACGTACTTCGGCGGCAGATCGTCGGCGACGACGAGCGAGAGCTTGGGACGAAGCACCGCGATCGGGAGCTCGCCCTCGCCGGTGTTTTCGTCGACGACCGGACCGGCGTCGGCCGAGCCGTACCGCTCGGTGAACGCGAGGCCGCGTCCTCGCGCCGTCACGGCGAGATGGATCATCAGCGGCCGCTGCTTCATCTGGTCGACGCGCGCGGTGAGATCGACCGTGAGATCGGGAACATCGCCAGCGGTCTGCGAGACGACCAGGCCGTCCGGCATGACCGCCTCGAGCTCGACGATCCGCACGACGCCGTCGAAGAGCAGCGTCCGGTCGATCTCGAGATGCCGCACGCCCCAGTGGAAAGGCGAGATGGCGGCCGCGTGGTATTGGAGGAGCGCCTCGCCGCGGAGCGACAGCCATTGGAAATGCTGCGGGGCGAGGAGCATCCCTTCATGCCACTGAATCGCCGGCGGTACGTCACGCGCGGTGGTCACCGCGCGTCCTTTCCTACGCTCGCGTACAGCGCTCATGGCTGGGCCTCCACTTTGAGATCGTTCTCGCCGAGCAGGATGTGCGAGGCCTGCTGCGGCGGCATGACGGCGCGGTGCTCGCCGCCGGAGTGGTAGTCGGCGAAGACCACCACCTTCTTCGCGCCGGAGCGGTACGGGATGGCGAGCGGCGCAACGCTCTGTCCCGGCACCCACTCGCGCGATTCGACTTCCAGCTCTCCCGGATGGTCGGCGAGGAAACCAGCTTTCTTCGACGCGAACCACTCCCTGGCGGGGACCTTCAGGAGGTCGTCGAGGAGTTTGTCGGTGTAGACGACGACGAAGTCGACGGCGACCGCCGAGTCGTCATTCGCCCCAGGGACGATGGTGACGTCGAGCGGAAGTTTCCCGCCGAACGCAGACCGGACTTTCCCTGCTGCGGCCGAGCAGCCGAGGCCGGACAGAACGAGGAGCACGAGGCACCCCGTGACGAATAGGCGCACCAGACGGAGAGCTGTCGCAAAGACACGACCGCCCCCGCCGCGCCACGCATCCTTGGTCATTGTTATTGAACTGAAGCTGAATAAAAACTACCACATTTGGAGAGTCATGGAATGACTTTTTTGTGACTAGCAGGCTGGACGTACGGGTAGAGAGGCGCCCGGACGACGCGCGAGTCGCCACACGAACCGGTAGCGCGCGTGAGCGGCCGTTTGCTCACGGTGCGCAACGTTGCGCGCGCGGTGGGCGGACGTGCACCCGAATCGCGCAACCATGTCGCTCAGTCCGCGTTCCGCCGCGCCACGCGTGCGCGCCGTTGCACCAAGCACTGACGGACCGTGCGCGACGTCTGAGCTTCTGTGTGGCGCCGGCGCCCTCGCCGGCGCGGCGGCTGATCACTCGAACGTGTCCAACGCCGCCGCGACCTCTTCGTTCGACGACCGCTCCCGATAGTCTGTCTCGACCTTCGCCCACCGCACCCGCCCCTGCTGATCGAGCACGAACACCGCCGGCCTCGGAACGCCGTTGATCTTCTCCATGGCGTACGCCGGATCGCGCAACCCGTACCGATCGATCGCGAGCGACTGCGGATCAGAGAGCAGCGCGTAGCCTACCGGCCCGCGTTTGTCCGCGGCGATCTTCCGCGCCAGATCGAGACTCTCCTCCGGCCGGTCCTTGCTGATCGCATAGAACCGCACCTCCGGATAACTCCGCGCCAGATCCCGAAGTCCGACCAACTGCCGGACGCAGTACGGTCACCAGTACCCGCGGTAGAACACCAGCACGACCTTGTGCCCCCGCGCCGCCGCCAACCGGACGACGTGGGAGTTCTGGTCCATCAGGCGAAAGTCGGGCGCGACGTCCCCTACACGCGGCGGCTCAGCCGCCGCCATCAACAAGAACGCCGAGGCAATGATCCATCCCTTCATGGCCGCAGTATGACGCAACAGAAACCGTGACCTCCTCCGCATTCATCCGTCGTAAAACCTGGAGGCACACACCAGGATGATTCAACGCATCGCTGTTGCCATTGCATTGACCCTCGCTCCCGCGGCATTCGCGCAGACCTACATCGTTCCGGACGGCAATTGCGGTGCAATCACTCTCCACGCCACGCGCGGCGGCGATTTCCCGAACCTCGGCGAGACGATCGCCACGGACCAGGTCAAGAGCGCGACCGTGTCGAGCTCTCCGTCACCCGGCTTCGACCCCGGCGTGAAGCCGTGGAAGGTCGCGATGAAACCGGTCGCGGCCGCCAACTCGCTCGACTTCACTACGAACGTCGACTCCCACGATGAAGTCGTGATGGCGGCCGTCGATTTCACTCCTATCGTCAGCGGCAACGAAACCCGAACCGAGCACGCGAAAACGTTCGTCTTCTGCGGCCCGTCCGCGCCGATGGCCGACTGGCAACGCTCGGCCGGCCTCGGCCTCGAGATTTACCCGCAGTGGAACGGCATCAGGCAGACGATGAAGAAGGACGACTCCATGACGTTCATCGCGGTCGACCAGTCGACGAAGCAACTCCTCCACGACGTCCCCATGGAGCTCTACCGCGCCGGCGCCGGCCGCATCGCCGAGGGAGTTGCCAGCAAGAACGGCGGCATGGCCTTCCCATTCCCCGACCCGGGGCGCTACATGGTCACGACCACCTACCGCCGTCCGGATCCGCAAAAGCCGGAGCATTGGCTCGTGGATACGAGTACGTTGACGTTCGAGGTGAAGTAGGAAGGGGTAATATGTTGGTATTACCATGCCGACGATCACCGTAAAACTCGACAAGAAACGGGCCGCGCTGCTGGCGCGGTGGGCGCGTCGCGGCAAGGTGCCGAAGTCTGACGTCATCCGCGCGCTGATTGATCGGGCCGGGCCGATCGAGACGGCCGATGATCTGATCGAGTGGGTGAAAGTGTCCGAGGGGACGGGGCTGGGCATGGCGCAGAGGAAGCGTTGAGCCGGCCCGTACTGCTCGACAGTTCCTTCCTGATCGCGCTGGACCGCGAAACCACACGAGGCGAGGACGGACCCGCCCGGCGGTTGCTGGCGCGGCTGCGCGGTCGCCAGCTGGTTGTCTCGATCGTCAGCGTCGAGGAAATCCTGGAGGGTGCCGCCGACCAGACAGCAGCTCTCACGTCACTGCAGCGATTCATCATTCAGGGGGTTCATCTCGCGCAGGCACAGCGGTGTGCGCTCCTGCAGCGCCGCGCGGCGCGCCGCATGGGCGAGAACGATGCGTGGCTCGTGACCACCGCTCAATCGCTGGATGCCGACGTCGCCGGTGCGGATCGGCGAGCGTTCGACCGGCTCGGCGAACGCTATCTTCGTTTTCGTTAAGCGGAGAGCATTCGCCGTCCCTTCACGAAGCCACGCGGAACCCGTAATCCGCGTACTGAAAGTGCGGTGGAATGCTGGAGCGCGCCGCGCAGCGGCTGATCTTCACGGCGTGGCGCCAGGAACCTCCTCGCGACACGCGGCGGGTGCCGGTCATCGGGCCGGTCGGGTTGCCGGAGGGCGAGGATGCGTACCACGTCGCGGAGTACCAGTCGGCGCACCACTCGTGAACGTTCTCGCAGATGTCATAGAGGCCGAACGCGTTGGGCGGACCGTTTGCGACTCCAGCGGTGCCGCTGCGCCACCGCTCGTCATAACCGGGCTGCCTCTCGGGCGGAGTGTTCCCCCACGGGTAGCGCAATCCCTCGGCGCCGCCACGCGCCGCGCGTTCCCATTCCGCTTCGGTCGGAAGGCGATACCGCCGGCCGGCGATGCCGCTGAGCCAGTCGCAGTACGCGACCGTGTCGAACCACGACACGCCGACGACCGGCTGGCCGGGATCGTTGAAAGCGGGATCGCTCCAGAGCGGAGGCGGCGGGTGGCCCGTGGCGCCGAGAAACGCCGCGTAGTCGGCGTTGGTCGTCTGGCAGGCCGCGAGCGCAAACGCGTCGACCCGGACGCGATGGACCGGACGCTCGTTGTCGGGACCGTCCTCCGATCCCATCATGAACGTCCCCGCCTCGATGGAGACGAGCACAGGCATCGTCACGTTGGCGGCGATCAACCTCAGAACCAGTTCACGACCCGAAGCGCCGGGACGCGTGAGAAGTGCCGTTCGTTATTCGTCACCAGAGTCACGCGACGGGTGATGGCGTGCGCGGCGATCAGCGCGTCGAAAGCGGC
>DASYSN010000084.1:0-6185 GCA_036003305.1 Thermoanaerobaculia bacterium | reverse complement strand
ATGATCCTCGCGGCGTCGATCGACGGCGAACCGTCGCTGCTCAGCGTCGATGCTGCTGTGCCCGCTGGCACGAAGGTGAAGTAAAACTCTTGTGTCAGGCGTAAACGTTTACGCTCGCTCGATCGTTACGTACGTATGGTTCGCCTGCTACGGGTGTGCGCGGTCGCGGTTGCAACGCTCCTTCTCGTATCCGCCGCACCGATTCCGAAAACGAACCGGCCGAACATCCTGCTCGTCGTCGTCGACACACTTCGCTTCGACGCCGTAAACCCTGAAACCACACCATTCCTGGCGTCGTTAGGCAAGCGCGCGATTGTCTTTACCCACGCGTACAGCACGCACGACTTCACGCCGACATCGCACTTCTCGATGTTCACCGGATTGCGTGACGGGCTCGGCGGCGACTTGGACGGAGCCGAGCTCGGCGTGCCGTTTCAACTGCAGCGCGCGGGCTATGCGACGTTTGCAACCGTCGCAAACGACATGATCGGCACGAAGCAGATGCCGGTGCTCCGCGGCTTCGGCGACTTCAAGGATCTCCTCGACGTCCGCACGAACCCGAACGATCTGATGATGGCGCGGACGACGATCGACATGCGCCTTGCCATGTACGGCTTCCGGCCGACGCAGCATGCGCGCGCGATCGCCTACTTCAACGCGGGACGGCTTCTTCCGCTGTTCGCGAACCAGATCCGTGCGGCGAAGGCGCCGTACTTCGGGTTCGTGAATCTCGTCGACCCGCACGAGCCGTACATCCCCGACCCCGATTATTACGCGCCCGAGACGAAGCTCCCGCCGGGCTTCGCCGCGGATGTGCTCACGCGCCGCGTCGACCCGGAGCTCGAGCACCCCGAGGCGATCGTCGATCCGGCGCGGCGCCAGCTCATCCAGTCCCTTATCGCGGCGGTGAAGTTCCCGCGCCTCGTCGCGATCGACATCTCCTCCGAAGCGCTGCAGATCTACCACCGGCGCTATCTCGCGAAGGTCAAGAAGGCGGACGCGACGCTGAAGCTCTTCTTCGACGATCTCGAGCGCCAGCACGCGCTCGACAACACGATCGTGATCGTCACGTCGGACCACGGCGAGGAGTTCGGCGAGTCGCACTTCATCACGCACATGCTGCAGGACAAGGGGAACTACGAGGCGACGCACCACGTCCCGCTCCTCGTGATCCTTCCTCCGAAGATGGCGCGCAAGACCGCGGTCGTCGACCGCGAAGTCTCCATCGACATGATCGCACCGACGATCTACGACTTCGCCGGTCTCGACCCGACGCCGCTCCGCCAGCACATCCCCGGCTTCGCCCCCTCTCTCACCCGCCTCATCGCCCCGTCACAGCCATACGTCGCCGTCGCCGCCATCCCGCCGAAAGCGCAACACGACCCCTCGGCCGCCACCGAACGCGAGCGCGCCATGAAGTCGCTCGGGTACATTCAGTAGGGCGAGCCTTCCATGCCAGAATATGCGGTATGCCGTTGAGCTGGTTGGATATCCTCGTGAAAGCGTTGGCGCTCGTCGGCGGGGCGATCGCAATCCTGACGTTCTGGCGCACGGCCAAAGTCAGACGGGCTAAATGGCTGTCAAGCCTGCACGCGAAGTTCTTCGAGACTTCGAGTTACAAAGAGATCCGGCGTATTCTCGACAGCGACGACTCGGACCTTTCCCGATTACGGGCCGAGCTCGCAAGCGAGAAGAACTCAGAACTCGCGGAGGGGTTCGTCGATTTTCTGAACTTCTTCGAGTTCGTCGCCTCGCTTCACAAGTTCGGCCCAGATCCGAGAGAACGAAGTGAAGATGCTCTTCGATTACTACCTCCGACTCCTCGCGGAGCGTGACTTTGTGCGTGACTACATCCGAAAGAACGGATTTGAGCAGCTTGAGGCACTTCTGCGGAATGGATGGTCGAGATGACTCAAGATCGCCGCGAGCGTCTCTTTGTCTACGGAACCTTGCGACGTGATCCGCGGCACGAGATGTTTCATCTTCTCGCCAAACACGCGCGTTATCTGGGGGAGGCGACCGTTCCTGGCCGTTTGTTCGACCTCGGCGAATATCCCGGGATGATCTGGCCCGATGAACGCAACAGCGTGCTCGGCGAAATCTACGAAGTCGAAGCTGACCACTGGGACGATGTCATCCATCGCCTCGACGAATACGAAGGCTGCGGCCCGTCTGACCCTTCCCCGCACGAGTACCGCCGCGAGGTTGTGATTGCACGTCTCTCGGATGGCAAGGCGATACCGGCATGGGCCTATGTGCTCAATCAGTCGCCGGCAGGCATGCGCGAAATCCAATCCGGGGACTACGTGTCGTGGCGAGAAGGCGCCGCGCACTGAGATTCAGTAGCAACCGTCACACACGAGCCTTCCAAAAAAGTACAGACGCGCGGCGAAGACGGACTTAGATTGATGCGCGTCGCTGATCCGAAGTTTCCAGCGACCCAGACAGCGCACTCTAGCGCGCTGCGCCCTCTCCGATCGGCCGAGGAGAGGGCATTTTTTTGTCCGCAAACAAAAGCTCCGGGGCGCGGGCTGGATGGCCCGCGCCCCGGAGGTACTGCGAGAGAGGGATAGTAACTACGGCAGCATCGCGGAACAGTTACCGACTGTGTACGACGTGCCGCCACGCGTCGAGTCGACGACCCCAACGCCGACTGCCGCGGCGCCTCCATCCACCACCGTGTATACCGCGCGGGCGCTGCCGCGCAGGCCGACCAGGGTGCTGCCACTCTTGATCGGACCGTGGGTGGCGACGGCGTTCAGTTTTGCTACGTCAACCGCCATCGTGACGGTACCGTTGTTCGTGTCGAAGCGGCCGACGTCGGCCGGTCCGAGGATGTTGTATTGGAAGCCGCCGGCGCCGGTACGAAGCGCCGAGCCGTACGAGAACGTCCAGTTGCCCTGGGCGTCGCTGTCGGCCTCGAGGAACCACTGGTCGCCGCGGTCCGAGATCCCGGGCTTCGTCGGATTGCTCGTGAAGTGCATGCGCCAGACGCCGTTCGGCGGAACGAACGTGAGACCGCTGAGCTTCATCGTCGCGGCGATCAACGTGCTCGTTCCGACGGCCTGGCAGCCGTAGCGGATGTTGAGAACGTCGGCCGGACTGTCGACGTGCACTTCCGTCGGCGCGCCGGTGCGAATCTGCGCGTCGTGGAGCCCGTCGACGACCTGCGGCGCCGAAGCGTCGACCGTGGTGGTCGACTTGTCGTCGCCGAGGTCGATGCGCTTGCCGGTGTTGAGGCTGTAGCCGCCGGTCTGGTGGATCACGTAGGGGTTGCCGCTGAAATCGTTCGAGTCGTCGGCGAACGTGATCACCGCGAGGCCCTGCGGATCGGTGGCGACCTGGAAGAAGTCGCCGAGATTGCGGTTCGCGGTGCCGCCGAAGCCGCCGAGCGAGATGTTCGCGGCGTGGACGATGTGATCGCTGGCGATCGCCTCGTAGAACGTCGGATTGACCGAGTTGGCGTCGAAGGTCTGCGCGAAGTAGACCTGCCAGTTCGCGGCGTCGTTGTTGACGCCCTGGCCGTCTTCGCTCCCCGCGGCGCTGTTGCCGAACCAGGTGATCGCGACCGCGCTCGGCTGATCGCCGGTCGTCATCCACGGGAAGAGCGACGTCTTCGAGGACGGATCGCTGACGCGGACCGGCACCGACCAGGTGTTCCCCTGATCGCGCGAGCTTGCCATGAAGATGCCGTTGCCGCCGTCCGAATACGCGACGTAGACGGTGCCGTCCTTCGCGACCTTGACGCACGGAAAGAGCGCCGCGATTGTGCCGGACGTGCCGGTCGCCGCGACGTGCGTGTTGTATTCGACCGGCGCCACGCCGGGAGCCGGCGGATGGCCGACGGTGACCATCACCTGATTCGAATCGGTGCCCTGATAGGTGAAGTAGACCGTGCCGTTCGCCTGGTCGACCGCGATGTTGCCGGTCGTGTTGCCGCCGAGGGCGGCGAGAACGGCGGGACCGTAGGTGAAGCCGCCGTCGTCGGAACGGTTGATGTAGAACTTTGAAGTCGCGATCAGGCCGGTGAACTCGCGGTATGCGAGATAGACCGTGTCGCCGCCGTAGAACTCCATCCAGTTGCGGTCGTCGACGGGAACCGTGATGTTCGCGTCGGGATTGCGGTCGTAGGAGTCGCCGCGGTTGAAGGAACGCTGCGAGGAGATGTCGGCCGCGACGAGACTGGTCGTCGCGAGGACCGGAGGTCCGCTCGGACTCATCACCGACGGCTGGAAGCCGACCGCGATGTCCATGTCGCCGCCGCCGTCACCCGCCGTGTTCACGACCGTCGGATCGGGGCTCGTGGCGTCGGGCTGGCCCTTGTAAGCAGGATTCGTGATGTTGCCGCCCGCGTCGATGTGCGCGATCGCGGCGCGGAGGAACGGGTCGAACGTCGGGCTGCTCGGGTTCAGGTCGAAGCGCCAGAGGTCATTGCCTCCCGGTACCCCGCGGATCGAGCCGACGTACGCGTTGCCGGCGTAATCGACGCGGATGCTCGGCTCCGAGCCGCTTGCGGTGCCGTTGCCGTAGAGCGTGCGCGACTTGCCGAATTTGAGCTTCGTCTTGCTCCCCCAGACGTAAATCGGGGTGCGCACGAGCGTGGCGGGGATCTTCTCGACGCTCACGACGCCGTGGTACGCGTCGAGCGGTCCGACGGTGAAGTAAACGACATGCACCGTGTACGTGTCGTTGACGCCGGCCGTGACCTTGCCGTTGATGTCGAATACGTTCGTCTCGATCGTCGACGGAGGGCCGCCGGCGGACTTCGAGACGAGCGGACCGCTGTTGCTGGCGGAGTGAACGTAGACGTCGTAATCGTCGGTCGGCAGCGTCCAGGAGGCGGCGAACTTCACCCGCAATCCGGTGTAGTCTCCCGCCGCGAGCTTGAACGTGAACGTGTCGCAGTTCGTGCCGTCGGTGCAGTTGACGTCGCCGGTGCTCGTTTGGGTCACTTGGTCGTTCGAATATGCGGGGCCGGGGAACCCGTCCCACGATGCCGAGGAGCCGGCGCTGGGAAGGAGCGTTCCGCTGTTGGGTGTTGCAGCAAAGGCGGGTCTCAGGGTGAACGCGAATAGTGCTAGCGCGAACCAAAGATATGGGCGGCCTTTCTTCATTTCTTTCTTCCCTCTCTTCAAGTCGGTCGGTAACCGGAAATGGTAGTGATACTACTACCGTGCCAACTCTCATCAGGAAGGACAATCTGGATGCGCAGACAGTTTGTTAAGTTGCTGGTTTTGCTGGGATTAACGATTCCTGTTGTGTGTGCCGCAGCGGAGCCGCTCCCCGACCCCTGCAAGCTCCTGACGATCTCGGACGTGGAGCAGGCTCAAGGGAACGTCTATCTCGATACGGCGAAATCGGTAAAAACTTCCGGCGGTGTCACCGTGGCGCAGTGCTACTTCCGGCTCGCGGAGGAGTCGCGGTCCGTCACGCTCGAGCTCACGCGGGCCGGGTCGCCGCACGCGACGCACGAGCTGTGGGAGAAGCAGTTCGAGTCGAAGGAGAAGGAGAAGCACGAGGAAGGCGAGAACGAGACGCACGGCATCGAGGTGAAGGGGATCGGCGAAGACGCGATCTGGACCGGAAACCGCGTCAGCGGAGCACTTTACGTCCTCACCCCCGACACGATTCTCCGCATCTCCCTCGGCGGCATCGGCACCCAGGAGCTGAAAGTCGAGCGCGCAAAGATGCTCGCGCGGCGCGTATTGCCGAAACTGGCGACTGGTCACTAATCAACGCCTCAGCGAAGCACTGCTTCGCGGCACCGTTGCACGTGCAACGCTGGGGCGAAGCACTGCTTCGCGGCACCGTTGCACGTGCAACGCTGGGGCGAAACACTGCTTCGCGGGACCGTTGCACGTGCAACGCTGGAGCGAAACACTGCTTCGCGGGACCGTTGCACGTACAGCGCTGAGGCGAAACACTGCTTCGCGGCACCGTTGCACGTGCAACGCTGAGGCGAAGCACTGCTTCGCGGGCCCGTTGCACGTGCAACGCTGGGGCGAAGCACCGCTTCGCGGCACCGTTGCACGCGCAACGCGGAAGGGTAGTGTCCGGATAGTTCTGCAAAAAGAGAAAGGCCAAGGAGATCTCCTGTAAGTTCGATTCGCCAAAACAAAACGAACAGGAGAAGAACTCGATGGCCCGAAAAGATCGTAACGCAGTGGTGGACGTGAAGGCGCTGT
>DASYSN010000083.1:0-5575 GCA_036003305.1 Thermoanaerobaculia bacterium | reverse complement strand
CACCGCTTCTACGAGCAGAACATCACCGACGAATTCATGGAGCCGATCTCCGTCCATCACGGCCGTGTCGAAGACGGCGACGCGCTCATCTGGATCAACTTCCGCGCCGATCGGATGCGGCAGATCGTCACGGCATTCAAGGACGACGACTTCGACGGGTTCAAGCGTTCCGTCCACCCCAACGTTCATCTCGTGACGATGAACCGCTATCGCGAGGACTGGACGCTCCCGGTCATCTTTCCGCCCGCCGAGGTGAAGAACCACCTCGGCGCGGTGCTGTCGAATGCGGGGCTGAAGCAGTTGCGGATCGCCGAGACGGAAAAGTACGCACACGTCACCTTCTTCTTCAGCGGCGGCTCCGACGCGAAGTCGCCGGGCGAGGAGCGGATCCTCGTTCCGTCGCCGAAGGTCGCGACGTACGACCAGAAACCGGAGATGTCGGTCTTCGAGGTGACGGACAAGGTCGTCGACGCGGTCGCATCGAAAAAGTTCGACGTGATCATCATGAACATCGCGAATCCCGACATGGTCGGACACACCGGCGTGATGGATGCGGCGGTCACCGCGGTGCACGACACCGACGTCGCGGTCGGGCGCATCCTCGACGCGGTCGAGAAGGTGCACGGCGTCGCGCTGATCACCGCCGACCACGGCAACTGTGAGCTGATGTTCGATCCGAAGACGAACCAGCCGCACACCGCACACACGACCAACCCCGTTCCGCTGATCCTGGTCGACCCGGAGAAGCGCTACGGCAAACTGCGCGACGGCGGAGCGCTCGAGAACGTCGCCCCCACGATCCTTCAGATCCTCGGCATCGAGAAGCCGAAGGAGATGACGGCGGATTCGCTTCTCACAACGTGATCGAAAAACTGATCCTCATCCGCCACGGCGAAACAGTTCACAACGTCGACAGGATCGCGCAGGGATGGAACGACAGTGCGTTGTCGCCGCGCGGCGAGCAGCAGGTCACGGCCTTGGCGCGACGCATCGCCGCGATGGACGTCGATGCGATCTATTCATCGACGCTGAACCGCGCCCTCACCTCCGCAAAAGCGATCGCGAAACTGACGAGCCACGAGATCACGACGCTCGACGACCTTCGCGAGATGAACTATGGCGGTTGGGAAGGGCAGTCGTTCCTCGACGTCCGGAAAAATGACGAGGAGACGTACCGCCGCTGGATCGACGACGGCGATGTACCGTGCCCGAACGGCGAGTCGCACAACGACGTGCGGCGCCGCATCGAGGCGGCGGTTACGACGATGGACGGCCGCAACGTCGTCGCGGTCTCACACGGAACCGCCATCCGGATCGCCGCGACGGCGTTGCTGCAGCTACCGATCGGTGCGGCACGTCACTTCGCGCAGGACAACGCCTCCGTCAACATCTTCATGCGGCGGGGAGATCACTTCGTCCTCAAGCTCTGGAACGACACGAGCCACTGTCCATGAACCTGATCGACGACCTCCGCGCCGAGCTGGCTGAAACGCTTCGATCGCGCGTGCTCGTGGTCTTCGGCCGCGCCATAGACCCCGTCGAGGTCGAGCAAGTCGGAAACGATCTCCTTCGCGTCCGACCGCTCGGCTTCGATTCGGCGCGCCTCATCGCCGGGATGCGCCTTCCGCAACTCGTCGCGTCGGCCACGGCGGAGGACGACGGTTCGATCGAGTTTCACCTCGATCGCGACCTGTTACAATACGTCTCGGCGTCGTCCAAGCGCCGGTGATCATCATGGAAAAGTTCGATCTGCGGGATTTCGCGCTGCGCGCGCTCATACTCATCGCTGGCGGAGTCGCCGCGGCGCTTCTCGCCCTCAAAGGGCAGGGTCAGTCACTACCGGCGCTCGCTGTTGGGGGAGTGCTCGGTGCGTTCCTGATGCGCGCCGGTACCAGCGTGTAGGGTGCGGCTCTCAGCCGCACCATGGGCCGGCTCAGAGCCGGCCCCTACACATCAACCTTTAGGCCGATCGCCGGTCCTGCTCGCCGCCTCCGCCGTCAGGCCGGCGTACGTTCTCTGCCTGCAGTCCTTTCGGTCCCTGCTTGACCTCGAACTCCACCCGTTCGCCTTCGTTCAGCGTCCGGTAGCCTTGAGCCTGAATCGCAGTGTGATGGACGAAAACGTCTTCGCCCGTGTCGCGTTTGATGAATCCGTAACCCTTATCGTTGTTGAACCACTTGACGGTGCCAATTTCGGGCATTCCCCACCTCCGGCCGAGCACGTCCGGCCGCAATGATGATTACTGTCGCCCGCACATAACCGGGCTGCAGTGACGAAATTGTGCAATGGTCTTGCCTGACGCACTCACCAGATCAGCGCACGGTTGACGCCGATACGCCGGAACCCAAGGCCTTCGTAGAGCGCGATCGCGCCGGTGTTGAAGTCGTTGACGAAGAGGGTGACGGCTTTCCCCTTCCGAAAGAGATGACCGGCGACTTCGCGGAGCGTCTCTTTGGCGAGGCCGCGGCGGCGAAACCGCGGATCGGTCCAGACGCCCATGAGTTGCACGACGTCGTTCGTCACCGCGGAGAACTCGCACTTCGAGGCGATCACGCCCTTGTTCCCCTCATTGATCAGGCGGATGATCGATCGCTTCCGCTCGATCAGCTCCCGCACCCGCTCGCGGTAGCCGATCGCGTCGCGCTCCAGCGGATCGATCCCCACTTCCTCCTTGTGCATCGCCGCGCATGCGGGGACGAGCGCATCGAGATCGCGCAGCGTCGCATAGCGCGCGTTCGTCAGGTCGGCGAAGTCGAAGCGGCGCCGGATCGCGTAGATCGGCTGGCTGAGCCGCACGACGGCCGGTGGGTCGATGCGCGAATGGAGGTGCGTCCACAGCATCTCGACCAGCGTCGCCGGCGAGATGATCGCCCGCACCGGGAGCATGCGCGTGAGAATCCGATCGGCCACCAGCGCCACCGCGGTCTCCGTGACGTTGCTCGGCGCACCCGGATCGGACGCCAGGACAATGTTGGTCGCCAGTGACGCGAGCAGCGTGATGTCGCGGTTATGCCGGACGGCGTAAATCTGCGTCGCCGCCGCGCTGCGCTCCTCGAGCAGCCGCGAGATCAGATAGACGTTGATCAGCGCATCGCGCCGCAGAAATGCGAGCGCCGCCGCGACGTCGTCGTCGGCCAGCGACTTGATGGACCAGCGGCCTTCGGCAGGTAGGGTTGCCATCTAGTGCACGGCGCACTTACAGCTCTCCGTGAGCCAAATATGCTAGCCCGTCGATCGCCTTGTGCCAAAACGGGCGGTTCGACCACTCGGCGAGGTGCCGCTCGCGGGAGTAGCGGAGATCGTCGTTGAACGCGCCGTGGAGCTGCGCCGCGATCCGTGGGTCGAGGGTGGCGATGCTGATCTCGTCGTTGAGGTTGAACGAGCGGCTGTCGAAGTTTGTAGATCCGAGGCACGACCAGACGCCGTCGACGATGATGACCTTCTGATGCAGCAGCGTCTTGCCGTACTCGTAGACGTGCGCCCCCGCCTTCAGCAGCGTCCCGAACTGATGATGCGAGGCGTGCTGCACGATCGGCGAGTCGGTGGTCGACGTCGCCGGCACCATGATGCGGACGATCACGCCGCGGCGCACCGCGTCGCGGATCGCCATGATCGAGTTCTCGTCCGGAAGGAGATATGGGTTCTGGATGACGATCTCGTGGCGCGCCGCCTCGATCGCCAGGTAGTAGAGCACCTGCACGGAGGAGATCGAACCGGTGGGCGATGTGTACGCGAGGTGCGCCTGCGTCGTGCCTGCCGGCGCTGTGTGCGGAAAATACTTCTCGCCCGCCAGGATCTCGCCCGTCTGCTCGATCCAGTTCTCGCAGAACGCTCCCTGCATGCGGTTGACGGTCGGCCCGACGATGCGCAGCCCGGTGTCGCGCCAGTGGTCCTTGTCCTGCGCGTGGCCGCTCCATTCGTCGGCGATGCCGTAGCCGCCGATGTAGCCGATGCGTCCGTCGATGATCGCGAGCTTCCGGTGATCGCGATTGTTGAGACGCCCGAGGTTCTTGAAGCCGATCGGGTGGAACGAGGCGAGCTTCACTCCCTCGCGTCCCATCAGCGCCTCGTTCTGCTTCGTCATCTTGTGGCCGCCGGAGGCGTCGACGAGGACGCGCACCTCCACGCCGCGATGGGCCGCGTTGGCGAGAGCGAGAGCGAGTTGATCGCAGACGTTTCCGCGCCACCAGATGTACGACTCGAGGTGGACGCTCTCTTTCGCCTGGTTGATGTCGGCGATCAGCCGCGGGAAGAACTGGTCGCCATTCTCGAGGACCTCCGCGCGGTTTCCGCCGTCGAGGCTCGCCTGCGTGACGCCGACGATCGAAGGCAGGAGCGCGTTCAGGTCGCCCGGATTTTTCACGGCGAGATGCGTTTGCGGTTCGCGCCACATCGACCAGAGGAGCGTCGTCATCGCCGCGATCACGAAGATCATCGCGACGAAGACGACGACCGGGATGCGCATGTGATGCGTCTTCACTTCGAGCGCTCCCACATCAGCTCCGCGATCGCGGGCCAGTGATCGGACGGGCCGATGTTGATGACGCGGGCGGCGCGGACCTCCCATCCGTAGTCGGCGAAGATGTAGTCGATGCGGCGGTTCATCGTCGGATGCGTCGGCCCGATGTCCTCGCCGCAGAGCTGCGCGACGTTCATGGTCCGGAACTGGTGGACCTCGCCGGCGTCCTGCCCCGCGTTGAAGTCGCCCACGAGAATGTAGGGATAGCGGCTGGTACGAACGTGTTTCGCGACGCATTCGAGCTGCTGTCCGCGAATCCGCGAGTTGAGGCTTCCCCACGTCGACAGGTGCGTGACGTAGAAGTTGATCGTGGCGCCGTCGATCTCGATCACCGACTCGGTGAGCGACCGCGGCTCGCCGACGGTCGGCAGCGGATGAACGACCTCCGACAGCAGCTTCCCGCGCGTCAGGATCGCGTTGCCAAACCTTCCGCCGACCTCGGTGTAGCTCGGACCGAAGTAGCCGTTCATGTGGGTCAAGGTTTCGAGCTCGGCGAGCTGGTCGCGGTACCGCGACTGCCACGTCTTCCGGTGGACCTCCTCGAGGCCGACGATGTCCGGCTTGATCTGGTTGATCGCCGCCGCGATCCGCTTGATGTGCTCACCGTCGATCAGCTCGTCGTGGCCCGCGATGTTGTACGTCATCACCACGAGCGGCCGTTGCTGCGGCGGAAAGTTGACGCGTACCGGGTACGTGACGGCCTGCCCGTTCTCAGTCCGCGTCGCCACGCGCAGATTCGGATCGACCGGCTTCGCGTCGCACTCCCCGCTGCGGACGGTGTAGACCGCGAACACGCGGTAAAGAAACACCAGCAGGAGAATCGACAGGATTCCCAGGATCGGCCGCCGGGTCGATTTCTCCATCGTGGGCGGGCACAGCAAAAACGGTGCTGAGTGGGTAGTGCTTAGCGGGCGTGCCCCTGCTCTGAAGATGAACTGGGAGTTAGGGGAGAAGACGACGCAGATCGACTGACGACGCCCAGAAGGGACGTGAAGAAGAGCCACGAGCGCCGTCGGACCGGAGCTGGCTCAGATGTGGGCGCGGCTAAGCGATCTG
>DASYSN010000082.1:0-3308 GCA_036003305.1 Thermoanaerobaculia bacterium | reverse complement strand
GGTACGCGCCCGGCACACCCGCCGGGAGCTCGCGGAACCAGTCGAGCGAGGTGTAGATGTACATCCCCTTGCCGTAGCGCGTGTAGATCTCGCTGCCGAGGCGCTCCGGCTCGCCGGGGTCGTGCATCTCGAACAGCGTCTGATACTTCGGATCGATGTTGTCGACGAAGTAGAGGCCGCGCTCCTGCACCCACCCCTCGAAATCGGCCTGCGTGATCTTGTTCGGCGTATTCAGCAGCGGGCTCGATGGATTCGTGAACTTCACCGGCGCCTCTTCGACCGTCACGCGTGCCGAGGTGACTTTGAACGGATACGGCGCCGGCGACTCGATCAGCAGTGGCTGCGGCGAGGTCGAGTTGTACTGCACGACCAGCGTCCCGCCGTTCTCGACGTACTGCATCAGCTTCGGCTGCGCCTCCTTGATCGCCGGACGCGTGTTGTAGGCGCGGACGCCGGTGACGATCGCGTCGTAATGCGAGAAATCGCCGCGTACGAGGTCGGCGTCGGTGAGGAGCGTGACCTCGTACCCCATCTGCCGCAGCGCGTCGGGGACGTCGTCGCCTGCTCCCATGATGTAGCCGATGCGCGTCCCGGCCTTCTTCACGTTCATCCGCAGCAGCTTCGCCGTGGCGTTGCCGAAGACGCGCTGCGCCGGGATGTGCGGGTAGTCGATATTCGTGATCGACTTCGAGATCTTCCGGCCTTCGCCGAGATCCACCTCCGCCCTCAGCTCGCCGGTCGACTCCGCCGAAGCCGGCGTGACGCTGAACGTGGCGCGCATATCGCCGTTCTTCGCGTCGAAGTGCACCGGCGCGCTCGCCGGTTCCGCCGTCCAGCCTACGGGGAGGATCAGGCGCGCGGTCGCCGGCGTGGTGCCGTCGAAATTGTGCAGCGTCACGGCGACTGATTTCGGCTTCGTGTCGGGGAAAAGGTAGACCTTCTGCTCCACGTTCGCCGTCACGTCGGGAACGACGTCGACGCGGCGCGTCTGCTCGCCGCGGACCGCGTCGGTCCAGCGATAGATCGCCGGGACCGTGAAGATGAGCGTATGCATGTGCGGATCGGTGAGCGTGACGTAGAGCGGAATCGACGGCGGGTTCTCCGGAAGGCCGATGAGCCGCTGATCGTCGACGCGGTACGTCCCCTTCGCCGGCGGTTGCACGAGCCAGTACGGCTGCGAGATCGGGTAGTCGGGCGGCAGCTTGATCGAGATGTCGGTCTTCACCGGGACGTTGTTCGCCAGCTTCGCGCCGGGCGCTTTTCCCGGATTCGCGTAGAGCGTGGCGACCGTCGAGAGGATGAACGGATAGTCGCTGCGGTTGACGACCGTGACGCTCATCGGAATCTCGCCGCCGGCGACGACCGATGAATCGCCGGCGCTGACGTCGATCGCGAGTCCGGCACAGGCGCGGACCACGTCGAGGATCTCGTTGCGCTTCACTTCGATCCACGGATTGATGTTCGGCGCCCACGAAGGCGTCGCGCCGATGCGGTCGAGGCCTTCCGTCGCGTCGAGGAGCAGCGGGATCGTCTTGTCGGGATGCTTCGGGTCGAACGTGTCGTAGGCCTGCTGCAGGATCTTACCGACCGCCTCGCCGCCGGGATAGCGGCCCCACGAAAGATCGATCCCTTCGAACAGGTCGCCCTTGGCCGGCTCGCCCGCAATCAATTTGAAGTAGTTGACGACACTGCCGCGGCGCTCCGCGGCGCCGAAGCCCTGCGACTTGTGCATCGAGCGGCTGTCGGCGGCGATCTCGGTGTAGGCGCGGCCGAGGAGCGGATTGTAGGCGCCGAGGTCGATGCGGACGTCGTTCGCGAACTCGGGATCGTCCGCCTTCGGCTGCTGGAACGACCGGCCGAAGTGGTTCCAGTAGAGCCGGCGCGCCTGCCACGGCTTCACGTACTTGAGCTGCTCGGGGAACTTGGTCGGATCGGCGGCCGCAGTGAATGCTTCGCCCGCGAGGATCGCCGACGCGGTGTGGTGGCCGTGGCCCCCTTCGCCCGTCGTCGGGAAGCGGGTGACGATGACGTCGGGCTGGAACTTGCGGATGACCCAGACGACGTCGGCGAGGATCGTGTCGTGCCCCCAGATGCCGAGGGTCTCCTGCGGGTTCTTCGAGTAGCCGAAGTCGATGGCGCGGGTGAAGAACTGCTCGCTGCCGTCGACGCGGCGCGCCGCGAGGAGCTCCTGCGTTCGGATGACGCCGAGGAGCTCGCCCTTCTCGTCGCCGATCAGGTTCTGCCCGCCGTCGCCGCGCGTCATCGAGAGATAGGCGGTGCGCACGAGGCGGTCGCGTGAGAGCCACGCGATCATGGCGGTGTTTTCGTCGTCCGGATGCGCGCCGACATAGAGCGCGCTGCCGACGACCGTCAGCTTCTTGAGTGCAAGCTCGATCTCCGCCGCATCGCGCGGCGGAGCGGCGAGGGCGGCCGTGGAGACGAGGACGAGAAGCGCAAACGAGGCGAGCGTTCGTCGAAACATGGGGGGCAATGGTAAATGTGCAAGCCGTTTCATGTCTGAAAACTGTGATGTTGCGGTCGTAGGGGCCGGCGCTGCCGGTCTGATGGCGGCGATCTTCGCGGCGCGGGGCGGGGCGCGGGTGGTGGCGCTCGATGGGGCCAAACGGCTCGGCGCGAAGATCCTGATCTCGGGCGGCGGGCGATGCAACGTCACGCATGACGTGGTGCACGCGTCCGACTTCAACGGGTCGCGGAACGCGATCGCCAAGATCCTCCGGACGTTCGACGTGCCGGCGACGATCGCCTTCTTCGCCGATCTCGGCGTCACGCTGAAGCGCGAGGAGACGGGAAAACTCTTCCCGACGACCGACAAGGCGCGGACGGTGCTCGATGCGTTGGTCCGCGCGGCGGCCGGCGTCGAGATCCGAACGGGCTACAAAGTGAGCAAGGTGGAAAGCGGGTTCGTCATCAATGACGACCTTCACGTGCGAAAGATCATCCTCGCGACGGGCGGCCGCAGCGTCGCGAAGACCGGCAGCGACGGCTCGGGCTATTCGCGCGTAAGTTCGCTCGGCCACACCGTCACGCCGCTCTTTCCGGGCCTCGTTCCGCTGGTGCTGCCGGATGAGCATCCGCTGACGACGCTCTCCGGCCTCAGCGTCGACGCCGAGCTCGCGGTGCGCTCGACGACCGGCAAAGTGCTCCACCGCGAGCGCGGCTCGATGCTCTTCACGCACTTCGGTCTCAGCGGCCCCGTGGTGCTCGACATCAGCCGTCACTGGATCGCGAGCCAGCCGGCGACGCTGACCGCGAACGTTCTGCCGGGCGAGAGCTTCGAGTCGCTCGAC
>DASYSN010000081.1:0-1658 GCA_036003305.1 Thermoanaerobaculia bacterium | reverse complement strand
CGGCTGGAGATGAGCTCGCGCACGGTGCCGGTGCGGAGGATGCGGCCCTTGTGGATGATGGCCACGCGGTCGCATGTCAGCTCGATCTCCGCGAGCAGGTGGCTCGACACGAAGACGCTCATCATCTGCTCGCGCGCGAGTTTGCGCAGCAGCTCGCGGATCTCGCGTATGCCGGCGGGATCGAGGCCGTTCGCCGGCTCGTCGAGGATCAGCAGCTTCGGACGGCCGAGGAGCGCCTGCGCGATGCCGAGGCGCTGGCGCATGCCGAGCGAGTACGTGCCGACGCGCTGGTCGAGCCGGTGCGAGAGACCGACCAGCCCCGCGACGCGGTCGATCTCGGCGGCGCCGACGCCCAGCATCCGCGCGAAGTGTTCCAGGTTCTCGCGCCCGTTCATGAAGCGATAGAGGTCGGGCGTCTCGACGATGCAGCCGATCTGGCGCATCGCATCCTCGAAGTCGCGGTGTAGGTCGTACCCGCAGATCGTGACCGTGCCGGACGTCGGCTTGATGAGCCCGACCAGCATCCGGATCGTCGTCGTCTTTCCGGCGCCGTTGGGACCGAGGAAACCGAAGACCTCGCCGGCCGGGATGTCGAGCGAGACGCCGTCGACGATCGTCTTCGGGCCGATGACTTTTCGGAGATCGCGCGCGAGCAGGGTCGATTCGCTCATAAACTGGAGGCGATGCGCCGCTTTTTCCTCTGGTACCTGCCGCTCGCTACCGCGCTTTTCGCGACCGCCATCTTCGGGGCCGGATTCTACTCGTTCCTCCGCGGCGACATCGGGGTGCCGGTCGCGCCGGTGCGCGGCCCGATCACGGCCACCGCACCGCGGGCGAAGATCGCGCCGATCGTCCTCGGCGACTCACTCGCGCGCGGGCAGGGCGACGACACGGGCCTCGGCATCGGCGGCCGTGTGGTCGACGACCTGAAGAAGGCGCACGTCCCGGTGCAGCCGGTCGTCAATCTCGCCGTGAATGGCGCGCTGACGAAGGACCTCGAGGCGCAGCTCGACAGCCGCAGCGTGCAGACGCTCATCGCGCAGTCGAACGTCGTCATCATCTCGATCGGCGGCAACGATCTATGGGGCGGCGCGGAGGGGCTGCGGCGCGGCCCGCAGAAGAATCCGGCAAGGGTGATGAACGCAACGCTCGATTCGCTCGACCGGATCGTGAAGAAGGTGCGGACTGCCAATCCGCGCGCGCGCATCTTCATCGTCGGCCTTTACAACCCGTTCGTGAATGCGCCGTTCGGGAACCTGCTCAGCGTCCTGGTGAGCAAGTGGAACTCGATGGAGTTCGACCGCTTCGCCGGCGATACCAACATCACCATCGTCGAGACGTCCGACCTCTTCTCGCATCGCCAGCGCCTGTCGCTCGACAACTTCCACCCGAACGACGAGGGCTACGAGCTGATCGCGCGGCGCATCGCGGAATCGCTCTAGGACGTCGGCATCCGGCATCCGGCATCCGAAAGGCGTTCCTGGTTATCGGATGCCGGATGCCGGATGCCGGATGCCGTATCCTCGGCGCAGGAGGTTCCTCATGCAATTGGCGAAAGACTCGTGCTCATGCGGACATCCGCTCGAGCACCACGACGGCGGACGCGGCGCGCCGTGCAACTACTGCGCATGCTCCGCGGGCGAGCCGCCCACCGCGTT
>DASYSN010000080.1:0-9524 GCA_036003305.1 Thermoanaerobaculia bacterium | reverse complement strand
CAGCTCGTGAAGTACAAGGACGGGCAGGTGGTCTCGACGATGGACGACGCGGCATTCGACGCCGTCATCAACGTCAATCTCCGCGCCGTCTTCCTCTGCACGCGCGCCGTCGTGCCGCACATGATCAAGAACGGCGGCGGTGTCATCCTCAATGCGTCGTCGATCGTCGGTCTCTACGGCAACTTCGGACAGACGAACTACGCCGCCACGAAGGCAGGCGTGATCAGTTTCACGCAGACGTGGGCGCGGGAGCTCGGAAAGTACAACATCCGCGTCAACGCCGTCGCGCCGGGATTCATCGCGACCGACATGGCGAGGGCGATGCCGGCGAAGGTGCTCGAGACGATGGCGCAGCACACGCCGCTCGGCCGCATGGGCGAGCCGGCCGACATCGCGAACGCCTACGCCTGGCTGGCGTCCGACGCCGCGAAGTTCGTCCACGGTGCCGTGCTGTCGGTCGACGGCGGTCTCGTCATGGGAACGTGATGGCCTACGCGAACATTGTTTCGACCGGCAGCTACCTGCCGGACATCGAAATCACGAACGACATGCTCCGGGCGCGGTTCGACAGCGTCGCGCCGGAGTTCGTCGACAAGATGGAGGCGTCGAGCGGGATCCGTTCGCGTTGGTACGCGCCGGAGGAGTGGGCGACGTCCGACCTCGCGATGCGCGCCGGACAGATCGCGCTGGAACGGGCAGGCAAGAATCCGGAAGAGCTCGACCTGCTGATCGTCGGCACCGACTCGCCCGACTTCATCACGCCGGCGACGTCGGTCATCGTCCAGGACAAGCTCGGCGCGAAGAAGGCCGGCACGTTCGACGTCGGCTGTGCCTGCGCCTCGTTTCCGACCGCGGTCACCTCCGCCGCCGGCATGATGCAGGCGAACGCGAACCTGAAGACGGTGCTCGTGATCGGCGTCTACATGATGCACAAGCTGACGAGCCCCGACGATCCGATGGTCTTCTTCTACGGAGACGGCGCCGGCGCCGCGGTGCTGGAGCGGACCGATGACCAGGGCTTCGTCTCGAGCGCCTTCCGCGCCGACGGCTCGTACGCGAAGCGCTGGGCGATCTTCGCCGGCGGCACCGTCGAGCCGACGACGAGCGAGTCGCTCGATCGCGGCCACGCGCGCGTGAAGATGTACGACCGCTATCCTCCCGAAATCAACAACGAGGGATGGCCGGCGATCGTCCGCGAGTGCGCGCAGAACGGCGGGTTCTCGGTCAGCGAGATCGACTTCCTCATCTTCACCCAGGTGCGCAAGCCGACGATCGAGCTGGTGATGCAGGACCTCGGCATCCCGATGGCGAAGACGCACACGATCATGGAGACGCAGGGCTACACCGGCTCGGCGTGCATTCCGATGGCGTTCGACAACGCGCTGGCGCACCACAAGATCCAACCGGGCGACCTCGTCGTCATGGTCGGATCGGGCGTCGGCTACAACCAGGCGGCGGCGGCGTTCCGCATGCCGATCAAGGAAAGAAGGTTGTTTGATCGCGGCTGACGTCGTCGCTGCGATCATCCAGCAGTCGCGCGCGGCGCTCGCGACCGCAGGGATGGAGCGGCGCGAGTTCAACGGAACGGTCTATTGGATCGGGGGACGGGCTGAAGCCCGTCCTACGCTGGTGCTGCTGCACGGCGTCAACGATCAGGCTGGGACGTTCGCGGCGGTCGTGCCGGCGCTGCTGAAAAGGTATTGCGTCGTCATTCCCGATCTGCCGGGGCATGGCGAGAGCGAGCCGAAGCAGGGGCCGATCGCGATGTCGGTCGTGATGGAGCGCGTCGGCGCGATCATCGATCACGAGAACATCCGCTGCTTCACGCTGGCCGGCAACTCGTTCGGCGGCTGGATCGCGATTCTCTACGCGCTCGCGCATCCCGATCGCGTCGAGTCGCTTCTCCTCGAAGACGGCGGCGGACTGGCGCGTCCTCCCGGCGTCCCGTTCGTTGCGACCGATCGCGAGACGGCGGAGCGGATCCTCCGCGCCGTGCACGGCCCGAACTACGTCGCGCCGGACTGGGCGATCGAGGCGCTCTACGCGCGCGCCAAGGACTCGCCGCTGCTCAGACTCACCGGTCTCTTCGACTACTTCGTCGACGCGCGCCTGAAAGAATTGCACGTGCCGACGACGATCGTCTGGGGCGAGCATGACGGCGTCGTACCGTTCTCCTACATCGAGGCGTTGCAGGATGGGATCGCGAACGCGAAGCTGAGAGTGATCAAGGATGCCGGACACATTCCGCACGCGCAGCAACCGGAGCAATGGCTCTCATGTTTGACGGAGATCTCCTCGCCGAGCGCGCACGAATAACACCCGGGAAGGCGGCGCTCGTCGTCGTCGAAACGGGCAAGCGGCTGACGTACGCCGATCTCGACGCGCAGGCTGCCGCCGCTGCCGGCTACTTACAGTCGCTCGGCATCGCTGCCGGCGATCGTGTCGGCATTCCCGGCGAAAACCGGCCGGAGTTCCTCGCGCTGTTCTTCGGATGCCTGAAGATCGGCGCGATCGCCGTCCCGCTGTCGACGCGGGCGACCGACCACGAGCGGGAGCAGATCGCGGACGACTGCGCCATGAAGCTAACGGTGCCGCTGGACTCCTTCGTGTGGCGCGGGCTTTCCAGCCCGCGCCCCGGAGCACGGGCTGAAAGCCCGCGCCACACGGGAGACGACGCCATCGCGTGCCTTCTCTACACCTCCGGCACCACCGGCAAACCGAAGGGCGTGATGATCCCGCTCCGCCAGCTCTGGTGGAACGGCTACAACACCGTCGTCAACTGGGACCTACGCTTCGACGACATCTCGCCGCTCTACACGCCGATCTACCACGCGGGCGGGCTCGCGGCGTTCACGATCCCGATCTGCTGCGCCGGCGGGACGATGGTGCTGCACCGCGGCTTCAATCCATCCGACGTCTGGCAGACGATCGAGAAGGAGCACTGCACCGTCGTCCTCGGCGTCCCGACGATCTGGAAGATGCTGATGGACGCGCCGGAGTTCGCGGCCGCCGATCTCTCCCGCGTGCGCTGGTTCATCTCCGGCGGCGCGCCGCTGCCGCAGTACCTGATCGAGGCGTACCAGAAGCGCGGCGTCGTCTTCCGTCAGGGCTATGGGATGACCGAGGTCGGCGTGAACTGCTTCACGATGACGAACGACGACTCCTTCCGGAAGCCGGGCTCGATCGGCAAGCCGATGATGTTCACCGAGGTGCGCATCGTCGACGGCGACGGCAACGACGTCGGACCGAACGACGTCGGCGAGATGTGGATCCGCGGGCCGCACGTCTCGGCCGGCTACTGGAACAACGAAGAGGCGACGCGCGCCGCGTACGGCGACGACGGCTTCTTCCGCACCGGCGACCTCGCGCGGCGCGACGAGGAGGGTTACTTCACGATCGCGGGCCGCAGAAAAGAGATGTTCATCACCGGCGGCGTGAACGTCTACCCGGCCGAGATCGAGGGCGAGCTCGTGACCCATCCGCGCGTCTCCGACGCGGCAGTGATCGCCGTCGCCGACGAGAAATGGGGCGAGGTTCCGGTGGCGTTCGTCGTCGGCGATGCGACTCCCGTGGAGCTGGCGTCGTACCTCGCCGAACGCATCGCGAAGTACAAAGTCCCGAAGCGATTCGTATTTCTCGATGCGCTGCCGCGCACGCCGTATGGCAAAGTAGAGAAGACAAAGCTTGAGATTCCGGCATCCGGCATCCGGCATCCGACATGAGCAGATCTCCGGATGCCGGATGCCGGATGCCGATGCGCGGCAGTGCGAATGAACTGAAAAAGAAGACGACATGAACCAGGAAGAACGGTCGGAACGGAGTCGCGAACAGATCCTGGCGTCGGCGCTGAAGCTCTTCTCGCACCGCGGATACGGCGCGACGAGCGTGCGCGACATCGCCGAAGACGCCGACTTGTCGAAGGGGAACGTCTACCACCACTTCCCCGACAAAGAGACGATCTTCCGCGCGCTCCTCGACCAGTACTTCCAGGCGATGTCCGATCCCGAGCATCCGTTCATCCACGCGCTGGCGTCCGGCACCTTTCCGGAGAACCTCGAGCAACTCGGCCGCGCGACGCGCGAGTCGGTGGAGCGCTACCGCGGCTACGTCGCGCTCATCTACGTCGACGTCGTCGAGTTCGACGGCGCGCACATCCGCAAGTTCTACGAGGAGATGGCGGAGCGCTTCGACGCGTTCCTGAAGGCGAAGGGCATGGACGCCGCGATCCGCGCCAAGCTCTCGCCCGGCCTTTCCCCCACCTCGGCCGTCATGCTCGCCACGCGCATCTTCTTCAACTACTTCTCGATCGAGATCATCTTCGGCGTCAAGGACCACTTCGGAAAAGGCACCGACGACACGATCGCCGAGATCGCGCGCATCCTGCGGCACGGGATGCTGAAGGCGCAGAAAGCCGCCGCGGGTGCGGGAACCGGACGCGGGCGTAACCGTTCACGGTCTCGTAACGTCTCCCGGGCGTAACATTGCGGCTTTCACAGGGGGATCCATGCGCTCTACGACGCGGTTTGCGTTGTTGCTGTTGCTCGTCGCCGGCACTGCGGCCGCGCAGGTGAAGGAGAGCATCACCGTCAGCTACGTCGAGCTTCCGGTCACGGTCGTCGACCGGAGCGGCAATCCGATCCGCGGCCTCACCGCCGCGAACTTCGAGATCATCGACGAGGGAAAGAAGCGCAACGTCTCCGGCTTCGACACCGTCGACTTCGCGTCCGTCGATTCGGTCAAGAACATCTCGCCGCTCAATCCGGCCGCGCGCCGCAATTTCCTGATCGTCTTCGACATGACGTTCTCCTCTCCCCACACCATCGTGCGCGCGCAGGATGCGGCGCGCGCCTTCGTCACGAAAATGGTCACGCGGCAGGATCGCGTCGGCGTCGCGACGGTCGACGTCGCGCACGGCTTCCGGCTCCTCACCTCGTTCACCACCGATCGCAAGTTGGTCGACGCCGCCATCGCGACGCCGACGAACTTCCAGGCGCTCGACCCGCTGCAGCTCGCGGGCGCCGGTTTCGACAAGGAAGTGCTCGCGCAGGCGGAGGCGGGGGGCGGCCGCGCGCCGAGCGAGCTGCGCGACATCGCGCGGATCATGGACAAGGAGCAGGACCAGTACAACCGCGACAAGATCGACCGCCAGCTCAACCTCCTCAGCGGCCTTTCGAAAGTGCTCCGCGCCGTCCGCGGCGAGAAGCACATCCTCCTGCTGTCAGAAGGATTCGACTCGCGCCTGATCCAGGGCCGCGACGCCGGAAGCAGCGCGCAGGCTCAGGAAGAGCAGCAGATGACCGAGCAGGGGATGATCTGGAACGTCGACAGCGACAACCGGTTCGGGTCGTCCGCGAGCCTCGATCTCATGCGCAAGCTGGCCGAACTCGCCAGGCGGTCCGACGTCATCATCGACGCGCTCGACATTCACGGCCTCCGGACCGACCTCGACGACCGCGAAGGGGTGCAGAAGAAATCGAACGAAGGTCTTCACCTTCTCGCCAACTCGACCGGCGGGACGGTCTTCCAGAATTCGAACGACCTGGCCGGCAACTTCCAACGCGTCATCAAGTCGGAGGAAGTGCGGTACGTCCTCGCGTTCCAGGCGCCGGTGTCGCAGCCGGGGAAGTTCCACAACCTGAAGGTGAAGCTCGTCAACGTGCCGGGCGGCCGCGCCGTCGCGCGCAGCGGCTACTACGAAGCGGGCGGCGACACGCCGGCCGAGCGAACGCTGAGCAACGCGGAGATCGTCGTCAACGACGTGCCGGAAGACGCGGTGCACGTCGCGGCGCTCGTCGCGCCGTTCATGACCAACGGGCCGAACGCGCAGGTGCCGGTGGTCGTCGAGATCAACGGCAACGACATCGTCGGTGCGGCGAGCGGAAACAAGGCGACGCTCGACCTCTTCACGTATGCGTTCGACGACGAGGGCGTGGTCCGCGACCAGATCTACGAACGCGTGGCGCTCGACCTCGGCAAGGTCGGGGCGACGCTCCGCGCGTCGGGCGTGAAGTACTACGCCACGCTTTCGCTCCCGCCCGGCAAGTACGCCGTCAAGAACCTGGTGCGGATCGTCGAGAGCGACAAGAAGGGCTTCTCCCGCAGCGACGTCGTCGTTCCGTCGAAGGACGACGTCGCGGTGTCCCAGCCGTTCTTCATGGAGCCGCCGGCGAAGTGGCTGATGATCAAGGGTCCGTCGCACGACAAGAGCGGCGCCACGTATCCGTTCGAGATCAACGGCGAGCCGTTCATCCCGAGCGCGATGGTGCGCGTCAATGGCGGCGAGCCGCGCCGTTTCGTCGTCTTCGTGCAGAACGCGTCCCCCGACGAGATGACGCTCGCCACCAACCCGGAGGCGAAGCTGGTGAGCCAGTTGCGAACGGAGAACGGCTCGAAACTCGTCTTCGAGCTCGGCAAGGTCGCGCCCGCGGTGTCGATGCTGAACGTGACCATGAAGAAGCGGGGCAGCGACGACGCGCGCACCGCGAGCACCCGAATCAGCCCGCAGTAACGGGACGCCATGCGATCTGCGGCACTCGCTGTTCTCCTCCTGACAGCGGCTAGCGTGTCGGCGCAGGTCAACGACAGCATCACCGTCCAATACGTCGAGGTGCCGGTGACCGTCGTCGACCGCGGCGGCAATCCGATCCGCGGGCTGACCAAGGCCAACTTCGAGATCTTCGACGAAGGGAAGAAGCGGGATGTTGGCGGTTTCGAGACGGTCGATTTCGCGTCAGCGGCGATCGCGGAGCCGGGAACCGAAGCGGCGACCATCAGTCCGGCTGCGCGGCGCAACTTCCTTCTCGTGTTCGATCTCAGCTACGCGTCGCCGCTTGCGATGACGCGGGCCAAAGACGCGGCGCGAAAGTTCGTCACCGACATGGTCGGAACGGAGGATCGCGTCGGCGTGGCGACGGTCGACGTCGAGCACGGTTTTCACCTGCTGACATCGTTCACCACCGATCGCTCACTCGTTGCGTCGGCGATTGAGAAGCCGGCGAACTTCACGGCATTTGATCCGTTGCAGCTCGCCGGCAATCCGATCGATCCGGACGTCGCGGCGGCCATGAACGACGCGGGAGGGGGTCGCGCCGGCGGCGGGGACGGCAGCGGCGGGAGCTCCGCCACCGATGTCGTCCGTGAGCTGAACAGGCAACAGGACGTCTACAACCGAAACAACATCGAGCGCGAGCTGAACCTCCTCAGCGGTCTGTCGCAGGTCCTGCGAGCCGTGAAGGGACAGAAGCATCTGGTGCTGCTCTCTGAAGGATTCGATCCTCGCCTGATCCAGGGGCGTGATGCGGGGATCGACGCTGCGAAGGTTGAGGAAACGGCGGCCATCGAGAGAGGTGCGATCTGGACTGTGGACAACGACAACCGGTTCGGCTCGAGCTCGAGTCTCCGCCTGCTCGACAAGATGGTGCAGATCGCGAAACGGTCGGACGTCGTCTTCGACGTCGTCGACATCCACGGTCTTCGAACCGACGTCGACCCCCGCACCGGATACCAGCACAAGTCGAATGAAGGGCTGCACCTCCTCGCCAGCGCGACGGGCGGAACGATGTTCCAGAACTCGAACGACATCGCGACCGACTTCCAGCGGGTGCTGAAGGCGGAGGAAGTCGTCTATGTACTCGCCTTTCAGGCGTCGGCGGCACAGCCGGGGAGGTTCCACGAGATCCAGGTAAAGCTCGTGAACGTGCCCGGCGGACGCGCAATCGCGCGTAGGGGGTATTACGAAGCAGGAGCGGGCAGCGAAGCCGAGCGCACGCTGAGCAACGCTGAGATCGTGGTGAACGACATCCCGCAGGATGCGGTGCACGTTGCGGCGCTTGTCGCCTCATTCGCAACCAGCGGTTCCCGCGCACAGGTACCGGTGGTTCTCGAGATCAATGGCGAGGACATCACGAAGGCGGCGAAAGGGAATCAGGCGACGCTCGAGATCTTCACGTACGCGTTCGACAATCGGGGTCTCGTCCGCGATTCGATGTTCCAGCGGGTGAACTTCGATCTGGCCAAAACAGTTGCGACGCTGCGGCAATCGGGTGTGAAGTACTACGCGACGCTGTCGCTCCCGTCCGGAAAATACGCCGTGAAGAACCTGGTGCGCGTCGTGGAGAGCGACAAGAAGGGTTTTTCGCGCACCGACGTCGCCGTCCCGGAGCCCCGTGCGTTCACGGTCTCCCAACCGTTCTTCATGGATGAGGGCTCCCGCTGGCTCATGGTCAAAGGCGGCTCGCACGACAGGACGAACGCTCCATATCCGTTCGCGGTGAAGGGAGAGTCGTTCGTGCCGGCTGCCGGCCCGCGGCCCGAACAAACGCGGAAGTGCGTCGTTTTCGTCAGCAACGCTTTGCCGGACGAGCTGACGGTCAACAGCAGCTCGGACGCGACGCCGGTCGCGCAGGTGCAAACGCCGAACGGTACGACCCTCGTCTTCCAGGTCACTGGAGATGGTTCGAAACTCGAGATCGCCGCAGAAAGGCACGAACGATGAGATTCGTCTCCTTTCGGACCTCGCAGTAAATCAGTCCGAGGACCGAGGACCGAGGACTGACCGCCTCACCACCCTAAGACGTACGCGAACACCAGCGGCGCGACGATCGAGGCGTCGCTCTCGATGATGTGCTTCGGCGTGTCGGCGCCGAGCTTGCCCCAGGTGATCTTCTCGTTCGGGACCGCGCCGGAGTAGGAGCCGTAGCTCGTCGTCGAGTCGCTGATCTGGCAGAAGTAGCCCCAGAGCGGGACGTCGGGACGCTGCAGGTCCTGGTGGAGCATCGGAACGACGCAGATGGGGAAGTCGCCCGCGATGCCGCCGGCGATCTGGAAGAAGCCGATCGACGACTTCTCGGACGTCCGCTGGTAGTAGTCGGCCAGCGACATCATGTACTCGATGCCGGTGCGCACCGTGTGGACGTTCTTCACGTCGCCGCTGATGCAGTGGCCGGCGTACATGTTGCCGAGGGTCGAGTCCTCCCAGCCGGGAACGAACATCGGGAGATTCTTCTCGGCGGCGGCGATCATCCACGAGTTCTTCGGATCGATCTGGTACGACTCCTGGATCGAGCCGTCGCGCAGGATCTCGTACATGAACTCGTGCGGAAAGAGGCGCTTCCCTTCCTTGTCCTTCGCGACCCAGTGCCGCAGCACCGCCGACTCGATCCGACGCATCGCCTCCCCCTCGGGGATGCACGTGTCGGTGACGCGGTTCATGTGACGGTCGAGCAGCGCCTGCTCGTCCTGCGCCGTCAGTGAACGGTAATGCGGGACGCGCTCGTAGTGGTCGTGCGCGACGAGGTTGAAGATGTCTTCCTCGAGGTTCGCGCCGGTGCAACTGATCGCGTGGATCTTGTCCTGCCGGATCATCTCCGCCAGCGAGATCCCCAGCTCCGCCGTCGACATCGCACCCGCAATGGTGACGAGCATCTTCCCGCCGGACGCCAGATGTTTGTTGTAATCCTCGGCCGCCGCGACGAGTGCCGCCGCGTTGAAGTGACGGTAGTGGTGCTTGATGAAATCGGTGATTG
>DASYSN010000079.1:0-6147 GCA_036003305.1 Thermoanaerobaculia bacterium | reverse complement strand
CGCCATCTTCCCAGGCGTAGACGAACAGCAGGTCGGTGTTGCCGCCGGAGACGTACAGGTGATGTCCGTCGGGCGAGAAGGCCGCGCCGTAGAACGCGCCGTCTTGCAGCAGGGTCTGCGTGACCTGCCGCGTCTTCAGATCGACAACCTGGATGCCCTGCTCGCGCCAGCCGCTGAGGACGACGACGGCTTTATCCCCTCCCGGCGCTACCACGACATTGATCGGCAAACTGCCGAGGTCGATCGAATGCCCGGCGGCGTCGAGTTGGACTCCCGTCGGCAGCTGCGAGGCGAGTGCTGGCAGGCAGAAGAGCAGCGCGATTGGGAGGAGTCGCATGAACAGAGAATACCCATCGATCCTGACATCGGTCATATCCTTGCGGCGCATGACGCGATAAGTTCACAGGCGGGAGGGAGGAGACTTGATCTACGGCCGTGTCGGTCGCGAACGTTGGGTAGGCGCCGCGTGGGGAACGCTGTTCACCGGGATCCTCGCCATCCTCATCATCCTCGGCTCGCGCACGCTGCAACACTTTGACGCGGCGCTGGTCGGCTACACGTTCGCCGTCCTCTTCGCCACGTTCGCCATCACCTACCGCTACTCCATGTGGCTCCAGCGCCCGCCGACACGGCGCTACTGGATCCGCGGCTGGCAGGTGTTCTTCAGCCGCAAGTATCTCGTCACGAACATCGGCCACTGGTTCGAGCGCGTCACCGCCGACTTCGCGCTGAATCGCTTCATCTTCCGGCGGGAACGCGCGCGCGGTCTCGCGCACGCGCTGATCATGTGGGGATGCGTGCTCGCCTTCGCGATCACCTTCCCGCTCGTCTTCGGCTGGATCCACTTCGAGACGGTGCCGGGCGACGTCGAGTCGTACCGGACATATCTCTTCGGCTTCGGCACGACCTCCTTCAAGATCCACTCAACCGTCGCGTTCCTGATCTTCCACGGCCTGGTCTGGTCGGCCTTCCTGGTGATCGGCGGCGTGATGCTCGCGATGCGGCGCCGCATGCGCGACCACGGCGCGGCGGCGGTGCAACGCTTCGCCGAGGACTTCCTCCCGCTCATCCTCCTCTTCGCGATCAGCATTACCGGCCTGCTCCTCACCGCCAGTTACACGTGGATGCAGGGCTACGGCTACGACTTCCTCGCGCTGCTCCACGCCATCACCGTCATCTTCACCCTCCTCTACCTCCCGTTCGGAAAGTTCTTCCACATCTTCCAGCGGCCCGCGCAACTCGGCGTCAGCTTCTACAAAGACGTGGCGGCGAAGGAAGGGATGGCGAAATGCGCGCGCTGCGAGCAGGAGTACGCGCCGTTGCTGCAGATCGAGGACTTGATCGAGGTGGAGAGACAGCTTGGCTACGGTTACGAAGTTACGAGGTCGCGAGGTTCCGAAAACCCCGTAACCCCGCAACCCCGCAACCTCGACCACTACCAACGCATCTGCCCTTCATGCCGCCGCACGATGCTCGCGATCGCCCAAGGAGAGCTCTGGAAACGAAATGGCCACGCTACCGAAATCTGAAGACGTCCTCGTCGACTCGTGGGGACCGCACCTCAACCGGATGGAAGGCGTCCGCGTCGACACCGGAGTCGAGCCCGAGAAGATCGTGCCGACGCACTGCTGCTTCTGCGGCCAGCAGTGCGGCATCAACCTTCGCGTCAAAGACAACCTCGTGATCGGCTTCGAGCCGCGCTACGACTTTCCCTTCAACAAAGGGATGCTCTGTCCGAAAGGGGTGAAGCGCTACCTGCAGGGCGGCCATCCCGACCGGCTCACCACCGCGCTCCGCCGCGACCCCGGCGCGGCGAGCGGCTTCTCGTCGATGCCGTACGACGACGCGATCGCGCGCGTCGCCGCCGAGATCGATCGCATCCAGAAGCAGTACGGCAACGACGCCGTCGGCGTGCTCTCCGGCGCGAGCCTCACGTCGGAGAAGGCGTATCTGATGGGGAAGTTCGCGCGCGTCTGCCTCAAGACGCGCTACATCGACTACAACGGCCGCCTCTGCATGGTGAGCGCCGGCGCCGCGAACAAGAAGGCGTTCGGCATCGACCGCAGCGCGAATCCGTGGGACGACATCCTCAAAGCCGAGGTCGTGCTGATCGCGGGCTCGAACACGGCTGAGTGCTCGCCAATCACCACCAACTACGTATGGCAGGCGCGTGAGAACGGCGGAAAGCTGATCGTCGTCGATCCGCGCATCACGCCGATCGCGCGCAACGCCGACCTCTTCCTGCCGGTGAAGCCCGGACGCGACGTCGTCCTCTTCAACGGCATCCTCAACCTGATGATCGAGAACGATTGGCTCGATCACGAGTTCATCGAACAGCACACCGTCGGATTCGACGCCGTCGCCGAGCACGTGAAGCAGTGGACGCCGAAGCGCACCGCGGAGGTCACCGGCATCGCGGAGAGGTCGATCCGCGCCGCCGCGGAGATGTGGGGAACCGCGAAGAGCAGCTTCCTCATGCACGCGCGCGGGATCGAGCACCACTCGCACGGCGTCGAGAACTGCCTCTCCACGATCAACATCGTCCTGGCGTCGGGCCGCATCGGAAAGCCGTACTGTGCGTACGGCACGGTCGTCGGGCAGGGCAACGGACAGGGCGGCCGGGAGCACGGACAGAAATGCGACCAGCTCCCCGGCTGGCGCGACATCTCCAACCCCGAGCACCGCGCGTACGTCGCGAGCGTCTGGGACGTACAGCCCGAGGAGATCCCGCAGGCGGGCGTCGACTGCTACGAGATGATGCGGAAGATCGACGCGGGCGAGATCAAAGGCCTCGTATGCATCTGCTTCAACCCGAAGGTCTCGCTGCCGGACAATGCGTTCGTCACGCGTGCGCTCGAAAAGCTCGAGTTCTTCACCGTCATCGACTTCTTCCTGAGTGAGACGGCGCAGCACGCCGACATCGTCCTCCCCGGCTCGCTCCACGAAGAGGACGAAGGGGTCGTCTGTCAGGTCGAAGGGCGCGTCATCAAGATCAACAAGGCGGTCGAGCCTCCCGGCGACGCGAAGGAGGATTGGCGCGTCATTCAGGACATCGCGGGCGCCCTCGGCCGGCCGCACGGCTTCACCTTCGAGAGCCCGCGCGCGATCTTCGACGAGCTGCGCGTGGCGTCGAAGGGCGGCGTCGCCGACTACTACGGCATCACGTACGAAAAGATCGACGCGCAGAACGGCGTCTTCTGGCCGTGTCCGACGCTCGATCATCCAGGGACGCCGCGGCTGTTCGAAGACAAGCGCTTCTACTTCCCCGACGGAAAGGCGCGCTTCAACGTGACCGCCTATCGCCCGCCGGCCGAAGACGTCGACGACGAGTACCCGGTCATCCTGACGACCGGCCGCGTCGTCAGCCAGTTCCTCTCGGGGACGCAGACGCGGCGCATCGGACCGCTCGTCGACCAGTATCCCGAGCCGCGCGTCGAGATCCACCCGCGGCTCGCCGCGAAATACCAGATCAGCGACGGCGAGTGGATCACCGTCGAGTCGCGCCGCGGCAATGTCACTTTGCAAGCGCAAGTCGTGACGACGATCCGTCCCGACACCGTCTTCATCCCGTATCACTGGCCGGGACGGAAATCGGCGAACCAGCTCACGATCTCCGCCCAGGATCCCGTCTCCAAGATCCCCGAGTTCAAGGTGTGCGCGGTGAGGCTGAAAAAGCCATGAACATGGAGTTCTTCGTCGACCCGAACCGCTGCATCGGCTGCCAGTCGTGCGTGGCGGCGTGCAGCGAATGCGACACGCACCGCGGGCACTCGATGATCCACCTGCAGTACGTCGACCGGCCGATATCGGTACAGACAGTGCCGGTCGTCTGCATGCACTGCGACTCGCCGACGTGCGCCGAGGTGTGCCCGGCGGACGCCATCAAACGGACGGGCGATGGCGTCGTGCAGACCGCGCGCAAGCCGCGCTGCATCGCGTGCAACAACTGCGTGCTCGCCTGCCCCTTCGGCGTCCCGAAGATGAAGACCGAGTTCTCGCTGATGATGAAGTGCGACATGTGCTACGACCGGACGTCGGTCGGTCTCAAGCCGATGTGCGCCAGCGTCTGCCCCTCCGGCGCGCTCTACTTCGGCCCCCGCGAAGAGATCGAGCGCCTGCGTCCGAAGTCGGAGCCGATCAACTCGTTCCGCTTCGGCAACCAGACCATCACGACCAAAGTGAACATGATGGTGCCGCGCGACAAGCGGCCGGAGCACATCGATGTCCTGTCGGCGATGGACGACGAGCCGGTCGGAAGGGCGAGCACGCTCGAGGACGTATTTGAGGATATGTGACGGAGAGAATTGAAAATTGAAAATTGAAAATTGAAAGCTCACCACAGAGGCTCAGAGCTGCGTTGAGATCTGATTCTTTTCAATTTTCAATTTTGAATTTTCAATTCGGATAGAACAAATGCCGACGACAAGAACGACCACCGACCAGCTCTCCGTGCCGCCCGACGGCCGTCCGTACCACGACCAGCCGCAGTGGCGGAACGACTTCCCGATCGACTGGCCGCAGGACGAATTCGTCGCGCGCCGCGACTTCACCAAGTTCCTCGTCCTGACCAGCTTCGCGTTCGTCGTCGGCCAGGTCTGGATCGTGTTCGAGAACTTCGCGCGCAAGCGGCAGGGCAAGCCGCCGGTGCGGAAGATCGCGCGCGCCGACTCCATCCCGATCGGCGGCTCGCTCACCTTCAACTACCCCGACCCGCACGATCCCTGCATCGTCATCCGCACCGGCTCGCAGCAGTACTTCGCCTACAACCAGAAGTGCACGCACCTCAGTTGCGCCGTCGTTCCCGACATGGCGCGGAACTGCTTCCACTGCCCCTGCCACAACGGATCGTTCGAGCTCGCGACCGGCGTGCCGACGGGGGGCCCGCCGCGCCGCCCGCTCGAGCGCATCCAGCTCGAGATCCGCGAGGGCGACCTTTACGCGACCGGTAAGGTGACAGGGCGCGAGGTGCGCGCGTGATCCGGCCGTTCTCGCGTCACCAGAAGACCACCATCGTCTTCGGCATCCTCGCCATCGTGCTCACGATCGTGGTGCTGCAGCTCTGGCTCCTCACCGCGACCATGAACGCGTTCCTCGGCGGCCAGGATCGCGTGATCCTCCCCGCCGCGATCGCCAGCGTCGTCTGCTTCGCGCTCAACCTCGGCCTGCTCACCTACATCTACAAGATGGAACGTCGTTGAAGACGTTGCACCCCGCCTACTTCGCGCTCGTGATGGCGACCGGCATCGTGTCGATCGCGACGAAGCTCCTCGGCTGGCCGTACGTGCCCGTCGCGCTCCTCGTGGTGAACGTCGTCGCGTACGTCGTGCTGTGGGCGCTGACGCTGATCCGTGTCGGGAAGTACCCGCGCGACGTCTTCGCCGACCTGATCGACCATCAGCGCGGCGTCGGCTTCTTCACGATCGTGGCGGCTACGAGCGTCCTCGGCTCCGAGCTCGTCATCGTCGCCGGACAGGAGCGCTTCGCGTTCGCGCTCTGGATCGCGACGCTCGCGCTCTGGCTCCTCCTCATCTACGCCGTCTTCACCGCCTACACCGTGAAGGAGACGAAGCCGGCGCTCGATGCCGGGATCAGCGGCGGCTGGCTCGTGGCGGTCGTCGCCACGCAGTCGGTGTCGACGCTCGCATCCGTCCTGACGACGTCCGAGCCGCTCCTCTTCGTGAGCCTCGTCTTCTGGCTCGCGGGCGGGATGCTCTACATCTGGCTCATCTCGCTGATCTTCTACCGCTACACCTTCTTTCGCTTCTCGCCGTCCGACCTGATGCCGCCGTACTGGATCAACATGGGCGCGATGGCGATCTCCACCCTCGCCGGCACGCTCCTGTTCGCGAAATCGTCCGCGTCGCCGCTCCTCACGACGCTCCGCCCCTTCCTCCTCGGCCTCACGATCCTCTTCTGGGCCACCGCCACCTGGTGGATTCCGATGCTCGTGATCCTCGGCGTCTGGCGTCACGTCTACAAACGCTTCCCCCTCACCTACAGCCCCCTCTACTGGGGCGCGGTGTTCCCCCTCGGCATGTACACCGTCTGCACCTATCGCCTCGCCGTCGCCACCGGCATCACTGCGTTGTCGGTCATCCCGCGGGTGTTCGTCTGGATCGCGGTGGCAGCGTGGGCGCTCACGTTCGT
>DASYSN010000078.1:0-18598 GCA_036003305.1 Thermoanaerobaculia bacterium | reverse complement strand
CCGGAATCGGTTGCGCAGGCGGTCGAGGTACGGCGTCTCGCGATCGGTCGCGACGATCAGCTCGCGGCCGTACAGAAAGCGCGTCATCGTCCCTGAGCCGGCGCCGATCTCGAGCACCCGCTGGCCGACGTACGGCGCGAGCCGCTCCCAGATCCAACTGTTGTAGCGCTTCAGCGAGTCGAGCCGGCGGAGGGTCTTGTAGGTCGGCGGCTCGCTCGAGGTGTCGTCGAAGAGGCCGTACTTCAGAATCGTCCAGAGGGCGCTGAAGCCGTCCTTCCAGTTGATCTTTTTCCCTTCCCAATATTCGCGGCCGTAGTACGAGATCGGCACTTCGTAGATCCGGTAGCCGCGCTTCGCCACTTTGGCCGTGATCTCCGGCTCGATGCCGAAGCGGTTCGAGTTCAGCTTGATCGACTGGATGACCTCGCGCCGGAAGACTTTGTAGCAGGTCTCCATGTCGGTCAGGTCGAGGTTGGTCGTGGCGTTCGAGGCGAAGGTGAGAAAGTTGTTGCCGAGGCGGTGCCAGTACATCATCACGCGCCGGGGGTAGCCCTCGAAACGCGAGCCGAAGACGACGTCGGCATGGCCGTCGACGATCGGCTGGATCAGCTTCGGATACTCGTCGGGGTCGTATTCGAGGTCGGCGTCCTGGATCACGACGATGTCGCCCAACGCCTCGGCGATTCCGCGCCGGATCGCCGCCCCTTTGCCTTGATTCACCGGCTGGAGGATGTGACGGATCTCAGGCCACTGCTGCGCCAGCGCGGCGACGACATCCTTCGAGCCGTCGGTCGAGCGGTCGTCGATGACGATGATCTCCTTGTCGACCGGCACCTCGCGGACCCGCCGCAGGAGCTCCGCAACGGTTGCGCGCTCGTTGTAGCAGGGGATGACGACCGAAAGCAGAGGCGGACGCGACATCGCGCGGATTGTAGAGTGCTTGGCGCTTAGTGCGTAGTGCTTAGTGCGTAGGGCTTAGTGGGTAGTGTTTAGGCCTCGATCTCCCTAAGCACTACGCACTAAGCTCTAAGCACTCATGCCCGACCATGAAACTCACGAGGCGCTCAGAAAAGCGCTCCACATCGCATTCGGTCTCGGTGCGCTGACGTTGCGGTTCCTCCCGTGGACCGTCGCGGCGGCGGTGTCCGCGGCTGCCGTCATCGGCAATTGGCTGGTGTTGCATCGTCTCGTCGGCAAACGCGTCGCGCGCCACGAGCGGGGATACGACCCAGGGATCGTGCTCTATCCGCTGGCCGTGTTGGTTCTGATCGTCGTCTTTCGCGACCGGCTCGCGATCGCCGCGGCAGGATGGGCGATCATGGCGTTCGGAGACGGTTTCGCGACGCTGGCGGGGAAGAACATCCGTGGTCCGCGGCTGCCGTGGAACGAGGAGAAGTCGTGGAGCGGATTCCTCGCGTTCCTGGCGTTCGGATTCATCGGCACGGAGTTCACCTGGCTCTTCGTCGCCGGCAATCCGCCGCTGATCGTCATCAGCGTCGCGGTCGTGCTCTGTGCGATCGCGGAGTCGCTGGCGCTGAACGTCGACGACAACCTGATCGTGCCGATCGTCGCCGGCGTCTCGTTTCCGATGTTGCTGGCGATGCGGCAGGTTCCGCAGCCGCATCTCGAGGTCACCTGGCTCATCGTCAACACCATCCTCGCGCTCCTCGGCTATGCGATGAAGAGCGTCGACCTCTCCGGCCTCATCGCCGGCTGGCTCCTCGGCGCGATCGTCGTCGTTTATGGCGGGTGGCAGCTCTATCTCGTCCTGCTGGCCTTCTTCGTCATCGGCACCGCGATGACGAAGGTCGGTTATCGGCGCAAGGCGACGCGCGGACTGGCGCAGGAGAAGGGAGGGCGCCGCGGCGCTTCGCACGCCTTCTCGAACGTCGGCGTCGCCGCGATTCTGGCGACCTTCTTCGCCGCAACGAACCAAACGATCTTCTGGTACGCCGCCGTCGCCGCGCTCGCGACCGCGGCGGCCGACACGACGGCATCCGAGGTGGGACAACTCATCGGCAGGAGAACGTTTCTGCCGCTGACGCTGAAACCGGTGCCGGTCGGAACGGAAGGGGCGATCTCGATCGAAGGCACGCTCGCGGGATTGATCGCGGGACTCCTGGTCGCGATCGTTGGGACACGCGACCCGCGCATGATCGCGCTCATCACGATCGCCGCGTTCCTCGGCTCCTACGTCGAGAGCCTCGCCGGCAACTGGAACCGGAAGCAGACGAGGAGCATCCCCAACGGCGCATTGAACTTCTTCAACACGGCGGTGGGCGCCGCGTCCCTGCTGTTGCTAGTGCAGGTTGCGTGAGGCGCTCAGGAACATCGGCCCGTTCTGGAGCTCGCCGACGATCCGGTCGAACTGGCGGTCGGAACGGAGGGCGACCTGTTGCGCATATTCGTCGCAGACGGCGCAGAGCTGGCGGTCCTGCTCGTTCACGCCGAGGGGGGCGCGGCAGAGGCGGCACTGCGGGAGAGGTGAATCGGTCGGCATCGGTCCAATAATTGTAGCGTAACATGCGCGACCCATGCCGGTTTCGAAGCTCAAGCATGTCGTCATCGCCGGCCGGCCGAACGTCGGGAAGTCGACGCTTTTCAACAGGATCGCCGGAAAACGCCGCGCGCTGATCCACGATCTGCCGGGGATGACGCGGGACAGACTTTCCGGCGTCGTCACGCTCGACGACGGGCGTAGTTTCGAGCTGACGGACACGGGCGGGCTCGAGTACGGCGACTCGCCGATGTCGGCATTTGCGAGCGAGATTCGCGCGCAGGCGAGCCGCGCCCTCGCGGACGCCGATCTCGTGCTGTTCGTGGTCGATGGGAGCGCGGGCGTGCTCTCGGAGGACCGCGACATCGCGCAGGATCTGCGGCCGAGCGCCGGCCGCACGATTCTCATCGTCAACAAGGTCGACCGTCGCGACGCCGAGGAAAGCGTGCCGGAGTTCTACGAGCTCGGGTTCGAGCGCCTGCTGCCGATGTCTGCCGAGCACGGCGAGGGACTCGACGACCTCCTCGACATGATCAGCGAAATCCTCCCGAGTGTGGCGCCGGCAATCCTGCCGGCGGAAGGCGACGAAGAGGAAGAAGAAGAAGAGGACGCCGGTCCCACGCGCGTCGCGATCATCGGACGCCCGAACGTCGGCAAATCTTCGCTCCTGAATCGTCTGCTGAACGACGAGCGCGCCGTCGTCTCGCCGATCTCCGGCACGACGCGTGACGCCATCGACGCGGAGCTGGTACACGACGGGAAGCCGTACACGATCATCGACACCGCCGGCATCCGCCGCAAAGGGAAAACGACCGACGAAGCGGAGAAGCTCGCGGTCATCTCGGCGCGGAAAGCGATCGAGCGCTGCGAGATCGCGCTCGTGATGATCGACTCCAGCGAGGGAGTCGCGGCGCAGGATGCGACGGTCGCCGGGTACGCCGAAGACGCGGGGAAGGCGGCGCTGATCCTCGTCAACAAGTGGGACGTCGGCGAGCACGCGCCCGACGACGCGAAGAAGTTCGAGGATATGGTGCGGTTCAAGCTGAAGTTCCTCTCGTACGCGCCGCTGGAATTCATCTCGGCGAAGAGCGGCCGCCGCGTCGAGAAGATCTTCGCGAAGATCGACGAAATCATCGCCGGCTATCGCAAGCGCTTCCGCACCTCCGAGCTGAACGAGATCCTCGAGCGCGCGCTGCGGATGCACCAGCCTCCAAGCGTGAAAGGCCGCCCCCGCCGGTTCTACTACGCGACGCAGCTCAAGACACAACCGCCGACGATCGCGCTCTTCTCCAATGTGGATGAGCCGATCCACTTCTCCTACCGCCGCTATCTCGAGAACCAGTTCCGCGAGGCCCTCGGCCTCGTCGGCAGCCCGATTCACTTCGTCATTCGCGCCCGAAAAGGGATGAAGCGCGAGCGCGATCGAGGTTAAAAAGAGAGAATGAAACCGCCTTCCACGATCACCCTCACCGCCGGAAAACGCGTTCTCTTCCTCACGAAGGATCCTGAGCTCATCAAGAAGCAGTTGACCGGCGAGCTCGACCTCCGGATGGAGGATCTGACGGTCGACGACCTGATGGACGACATCAACACAGACGTGATGACGCCGGCGTGGGTCTGCTTCGACTACAAGCCGGAGGACATCGCGCGGAATGCGTACGCCGGGCTGATCGTGAACGGCGAGCGGGTGGTGCCGACCGACGCGCTTCGGAACGGCAATTTCGAGGTGATCGTCAGCGGGTACCGCAAAGGCGTCGGCAGCTCGCGCGAGCAGGCGACGCAGTCCGAGGTGTTCAGCGGCATCCGGATCGCGGTCGCCGCGTCGTTCGCGCCGATCCACGCCGGGAACAACATCAACCAGGGACTGCTGATGGGCGATCACGAGATGCTGATCCGCCTGCAGCGCGGCGAAGGCGTGCCGCTCGAGGAGTTTTACCGGAAGTACGACCCGATCTCGCAGCTCATCATCCGCGAGGGCGGCCTCTTCCCATTCGCGAAAGCGATCGAGCGCGGCGAAGTCGATCTTCCGCATCCCGACACGCCGCCGCGCCCGATGACGATGGGGGAGAAGATCCTCGCGCGGCACCTTCGCGCGGGCGAGTACGTGAAGCCGGGCGACGCGGTGGTCGTCGACGTCGACGGCGGCTACTCGCACGAGTTCACGACCGCGCAGGTGCACCACTTCCTCTCCGACGAGTACGGCCCGGACTACACCGTCACGAATCCGAAGAAGTTCGCCGTCTTCGAGGATCACCTCATCTACGCCGACGAAGTCACGAAGATGCGTCCGTTCCTCCCGAAGATCGAGGTGCTGCGCGACCTGCAGCGCGAATTTCAAAAGCACACCGGCGTCCGCGACTACTCCGCGAGTGACAACGTGTCGCCCGGCATCTGCCACGAGGTCGCGCGCGAGTACTTCATCGATCCGGGCGACTTCATCCAGGCGACCGACTCGCACACCTGCATGGGGGGCGTGAACAACGCGCTCGCGTGGGGTGTCGGCTCGACGGAGTACGCCGTCCTCGCGAAGAGCGGTTTCACGATGGTCGAGGTGTCGGAGTCGATCCGGTTCGACCTCGTCGGCACGCTCAAACCGAACGTCACGGCGAAGGATGTGATGCTCTACATCCTCCTGAACTACGCGAAGCCGCAGATGACGCTCGACCGGATCATGGAGTTCACAGGACCCGGCCTCGCGTCTCTGTCGATGGACGAGCGCGCGACGCTGGCGAACATGGCGACCGAGTGCTCCGCCCGCACCGCAATCGTGGAGGCGGACGAGAAGACGTTCGAGTGGATCGCCCAGATGAGAGCAACGCAGCGTCCCGGGATCGACGTCGAGCGCCTTCGGGCACGTGCCGTCTCACCCGATCCGGATGCGCAATACGCCGGTGGCGTGCACACGGTCGACCTCTCGAAGATCGAGCCGATGGTCGCGCATCCGGGCGATCCCGACCACGGCGTTGCATCCGATCCGACGAACGGCGCACGCATCGCCGACATCGGCGACGTGAAGATCGACATCGCCTACGCCGGCTCCTGCACGGCGGGGAAGGTGGACGACCTCCTCTTCTACCACCAGGTGGCGAAGGAGGCGGTCGACGCGGGGCTGCGCGTCGCGGACGGCGTCAAGTTCTTCATCCAGTTCGGGTCGCAGGCGGTCGAGAAGTTCGCGCGCGACAACGGTCTCGTCGACACGTTCGAGCGCGCCGGCGCGACCGTGCTCAACCCCGGCTGCGGCGCCTGCATCGGCTGCGGCCCCGGTGTCTCCGACACTGGCGATCAGGTCACGGTCAGCGCCATCAACCGCAACTACAAAGGCCGCAGCGGCCCGGGCAAGCTCTGGCTCGCCTCGCCGCTCACCGTCGCCGCCTCCGCCTTCACCGGCCACATCACGGCCTACACGCCGGGCATGTTCGCCCGGGAGATGGCGACGGCGTAGAAGTCGTCGGCGAAGCGCACGGCGTCCTTCGGCTCGAGCTTCGCGATCGTGACGCGGATCGCCGGCTGGCTCGCGATGCGATAACGCTCGCCGGCGTTCACGGCCCAGCCGCGGCCGAGGAGCGATTGGGCGACGGCGGATTCGTGGGCGACCGGGATCCAGACGTTGAGGCCCGAGACGCCATGCGCGGCGATGCCGCGTTTCGCCAGCTCGCGGAGAAGCGCTTCGCGGCGCTCGCGGTACGTCTTCTCGGCGCGGGCGAGGAGCTTCTGCGTGCCGCGGCTGTGGAGGAGATCGGCAGCGATGCGCTGCAGGATGTGGCTGACCCAGCGGATGCCGAGCGACTGCCGCCCTTCAACGCGTGCGATCGTCGACGCGTCGCCCGCGAGGAGCGCCACGCGGAGGTCGGGGCCGAGCGACTTCGAGAGCGAGCGGACCACCGCCCACCGGTCGCGTCCGTGTACGAGCGTGACGTACGGCGCGCCGGCGATCGGACCGGCGTGGTCGTCTTCCATGATGAGTGTCTGCGGGAATGATGCGAGCACATTGCGCAGGACGCGAGCGCGTTTCGGCGTGATCGCGGCACCCGCCGGGTTCTGTGCGCGCGGAGTCACGATGAGTGCCTGGGCCGATTTGAGCGCGCGCCGGAGCGGGTCGGGGAGGAGTCCCTCGTCGTCGACGGGCACCGGCACCGGCACCAGCGCGAGTGACGCGAGCAGGTCGAGCACTCCGGTGAAGCAGGGGTCTTCGACCGCGACGCGATCGCCGGGACGGAGGTGTTCGCGCAGCACGCGCTCCACGCCGTCCAGCGCGCCGCTGACCACAGCGAGGTGGTCCGCCGGGACGTCGTCTCGCTCGAACTGAATGCGTGCCGCTTCGAGCAGGCGCGGGTCGTTCAACTCGTCGCGGTACGGCCGCTGATCGAACGCTTTCGGCAGCAGCTCGAGATCAGGATTGCCGGACGCCAGATCGCGGATGCCGCTGGCGAGAGGCGGGGGAGGGGGGGCGGAGACGGGAGCGGCCGAACGGACGCGAGTACCCCGCCGTCCGTCCGAAACGATGACGCCGCGCTGCTGGAGGCTGCGATACGCCGCCGCGACCGTGGCCGGGCTGACGCCGAGCATCTCCGCCGCATCGCGAACCGCGGGCAGGCGCGACCCGGATGCCAGCGCGCCGCGTGCGATCGCCGTGTCGACCGACGACGCGATCTTGACCGCCGAGTCTCCGCTCATGTACTTTTGTGCTATCACAGACGGAGATTGTACTAGCACAATGAGCGAACTGCAAACCGAGCGAACCACCGTCCATCGCCTCCCGGAGCGCGGGCGATACGACGCCGCCACCGTTCACGCCATCCTTGACGAGGCGCTGATCTGCCATGTCGGCTTCATCGTCCACGACGCGCCCGTGGTCATCCCTACGATCCACTGGCGCGACGGCGACACGCTCTACTTCCACGGATCGCCGGCGAGCGGAATGCTGCGGAACATGAGGAACGGCGTTCCGGCGTGCGTCACCGTCACGCTCCTCGACGGCCTGGTCATGGCGCGTTCGGCGTTTCATCACTCCATGAACTACCGCTCCGCCGTGATCTTCGGAATCGCGCGCGAAGTGACCGGCGAGGAGAAGCTCCGCGCGCTCGACCTCCTCGTCGAGCACGTCTGCCGCGGCCGTTCCGCCGATGTCCGGCCGCCGAATGAGGTCGAACTGCGGAAGACCCTCGTCCTGGCGCTGCCGATCGAGGAAGCCTCCGCCAAGATCCGCACCGGCGGTCCCGCCGACGACGAGGAGGACTACGCGCTCGACATCTGGGCCGGCGTGATCCCGCTGCGCCTCACGCCGCAGTCGCCGATCTCGGACGACCGGCTCCGGAACGGGATCGCCGTCCCCGAGTACGCGACCGACTACCGCCGCTAGATAGACCGTGCAATCGGCTATCTGCAGGGCGTAAACAGCCAGCTGCAGCCCGTACACAGCCAGCTGCAGGGCGCAAAAGCCCAACTGCAGGCTGCATTCGGCTGTGTACCAGCCCGGACACAGCCGGATGCAGGGTGCAAAAGCCCAACTGCAAGCTGCATTCGGCTGTGTACCACCCCGGACACAGCTGGATGCAGGGTGCAGAAGCCGAAATGCAGGCTGCATTCAGGCGTGTACCAGCCGGTACACAGCAGAATGCACGGTGCAGAAGCCGAAATGCAGCCCGCAGATGTCGGGATGCAAGGCGCAGTCAGCCGGTTACAGGGTGCAGCCGTCCAACTGCAGGTCGGAGAAACCCGGATGCAAGGTGCAGATGGCAGGATGCGGCACCGGACACGGCGTCGCCGGGGTGCAGTTGGCCGTCTGCGGCCTGCATATGGCTTTCTGCAGCGCGCAACCGGCAACTAAGCACTAAGCCACTGAGCCACTAAGCACTAGTTCCCGCTCCACGGCGGCACGACGCCGTTCATCCGCGCGTACGCGATCGACTGCCCGAGGTGCTCGTGGAGGTGGTTGAGGATCGTGGAGAAGACGGCGCGTTCCGTCGTCGGTTTGCCGAAGAGCATCACCTGCTTGTCGAAGTCGGCGTCGGGGGTGTTCTTCATGACCATCCGCAGGTGCTCGAACGACTTCTGCAGCTCGGTGAGCACGAGCTTCTTGTCGGTGATCTTCTCGATGTCTTTCGGCATGGTCGACGGCGGCTGGACATTCACGAACGTCGCGAGGAAGTAGTTCGCGCCGGCGATGTGCGTGTAGACCTCGCTGACCGACCGGACGCCTTCGCCCGGCCGCCAGCCGTACTTCTCCGCCGGGACCGCTGTGGCGAGCTTGGTGATCTTCTCCTGCAACTCGTCGAGGTCAGCGAGGAACTCGGAACGGAATCCCTTCCCATTCTGCGCCGGGGCCATTGCCTTCGCCGGCGTCTGCTGCGCGAACGCGAGTGAGGGGACGAGTAGCAGTGCTGCAACGAGGTGTCGGACCTTCATGCCCGAAATTGTAGCGTCAGTGGCGGACCGCGCGGGTTTTTGCCTCCACCATAACGGTAGCAGTCGCCGTGTTGTTGGAAGGAACGGGGTCGACCAATCCTGTGACACCGTCCGGCAACACGGTGGCGGTATATGTCCGGAGCGTTTCGCCGTCAGCGATCCGGACTCGGTGACGAATCGTCGCCGTCTCGCCGGGCGCGAGGAGTCCGAGAAGGCACGCCTTTATCCCGCCGAGGGCGCAGATACCGGACGTGGTGGTTGAGTCGACCGGGACGAGCGAGAGTGGATAGCGCATGTTGATCGTGGTCGAGGCAGCCGGCGCGGGACCGTGATTTGTCACCCGGATCTCGATCGTGATCGTGCTGCCGGCGGCAGCAACCGCGGGCGCGCTGATGGTCGTCTCGAAGTCGGCGCTGCTGGTGGTTTTCTGCACGGCGTCGAAAGGAAGGGAAAGGGGCGACGTGGCGCTTGCGTCTTTCACGATCCTCGTGGCCGTTGCGGCAATCCGGTTGGCCACGATTGCGCTGAAGAAATGAAATACCGACGAGCCGCCGGCGTCCGTCACCACGTCCACGGAATCGGAGAAAAAGCCGCCGTCGCACTCGTGGTCGATCGAATCGACTTCAATGTGATATGGCGTGTTCGGAAGGGCGTCGAGTCTCCCGTCGATCGTCATCGCAGAGATGTCGCGAATGGCGGACAGGAGTACCGGCGGGCGCTCATGGCTTCCGGCGATGAGGGGGCCCCTGTTGCAGCCGCGCGTTCTCGTGATCTCTGCCGGAGCATTCAGCATGATGCCGGCTCCGCCGTTCCCCACGATGCGGGTGTCTTGAATGCGATTTCCACTTCCGTTGACGATGACGGCGTCGCCGCTATTTGCGGTGGCAATGTCGCCGAAGCCATCGTTGAACGCGGCACCGATTGCCGCCCCATCGACCACGTTCCCGCCTCCATCGAGGACGATTCCCGTTCCGTTGCCGCCGATGACATCCGCTTCGTCGGTTGGAAAGACGACCGGAATCGGCTCCGGAAAGAAGAACCCCGGCGTTGGCTCGATCGTGCCGATGATGTTTTCAGAACCGCTTGCAGTCACCCAGACGCCGGCGGCGCGGTTGTTGGCGATCCAGCTTCCGTAGACGGCGTTGCTGTTCCCGCGGATCTGAATGCCGTTCCGATTGCCTGAGAGCGCCATGTGACGAACGTAACCTCGGTCCCCTGCCAGCACGATGCCGTCGCCCCGGAAGTTCGTGACGGTCAGTGCCTCGATGCTGCACCCGTCGCCTTCGAGGACCAAGCCGTCCGTGTCGCCGGCCGTCGTTCCATCGATGGTTGCACCGGGCCCGCTCCATCCCGGCATGAACGCGACCCGGCCGGTGACTGACGGAAGGGGCGAGGCGAGGCGAATCGTGAGCGGGGTTGCGAACACGATCGAGTTGCTACCCGGCGCCGCGTTCGCAGACTCGATCGCCCATCGCAGCGTTCCCTCACCGCTGTCGCCGCCGTTCGTCACGGTGAACGTCGCGGCACAGAGAGGCGCCGCGATGAACAAAAACGCTGCAGCGAGGACCGATCGCATCAACCCAACTGTACGGGAGCATTCTGCGCGGCGTCTACGATACGATGCGGCGCATGGACTTTGGCCTTTCCGACGACCAGAAACAGATTCAAGAGATGGTGCGCGACTTCGCCACCAGCGACATCAAGCCGCACCTCGCCGAGTGGGATGAGGCGCAGCATTTCCCCGTCGACACGTTCAAGAAAGCCGGCGAGCTCGGGCTCCTTGGCGTCACGATTCCCGAGGAGTACGGCGGCGCCGGGCTCTCCTACGTCGACTACGTGAACGTCATCGAGGAGCTCGGCGTCATCGACAGCGGCTTCGCCCTCTCCGTCGCGGCGCACAACTCCTTGTGCACCGGGCACACGTACCACGCCGGCAACGACGAGCAGAAGAAGAAGTGGCTCCCGAAGCTGACCTCCGGCGAGTGGATCGGCGCGTGGGGACTCACCGAGCCCGGCTCCGGCAGCGACGCCTCCGGCATGCGCACCATCGCCGTCAAAGACGGCAACGAGTGGGTACTGAACGGGACGAAGAACTTCATCACCAACGCGACCTACGCCGACCTCTCGGTTGTCCTCGCCGTGACCGATCGCGAGGACCAGAAGCACGGCATCACCGCGTTCGCCATCGAGATGGACCGCAAGGGCATCCGCGCCGGCAAGAAGGAGAACAAGCTCGGGATGCGCGTCAGCGACACAGCCGAGCTGGTGCTCGAAGACTGCCGCGTCCCCGACGCAAACATCCTCGGCAAGATCGGCTACGGCTTCATCGACTCGATGAAGGTCCTCGACGGCGGCCGCATCTCCATCGGCGCACTCGCGGTCGGCATCGCCCGCGGCGCGTACGAGGCCGCGCGCGACTACGCGAAGCAGCGCACCGCGTTCGGCCAGGCGATCGCGCAGTTCCAGGCGATCCAGTTCATGCTCGCCGACATGGCGACGGAAACCGATGCCGCGCGGCTCCTCTGCTACCGCGCCGCCACGATGAAGGATGCCGGCGAGCGCGTGACGCAGGCCTCGGCGATGGCGAAGCTGTACGCGTCCGAGGTAGCGGTGCGCGCGACCGAGAAGGGCGTGCAGATTTTCGGTGGCTACGGATTCATCAAAGAGTTCCCGGCGGAGAAGTACTACCGCGACGTCAAGCTCTGCACGATCGGCGAAGGCACGAGCGAGATTCAGAGGATGGTGATCGCGCGGAACCTGCTCGCGCAGTCATGAGCTTTCTTGCCGCCGACGTCCTCGCCGGCCGCTACCGCGCGCTGGGCAAAGCGATCTCGCTCGTCGAGCGCGACGACCCCGAGGCCGAACGCCTGCTCGGCGAGATCTACCCGTCGACCGGACGCGCGCGGATCATCGGCGTCACCGGCTCGCCGGGGGCCGGGAAGTCGACGCTCGTCGCGTCGATGGCGAAGCACTATCGCGCGCAGGGCAAACGCGTCGGCATCATCGCGGTCGATCCGACGTCGCCGTTCACCGGCGGCGCGATCCTCGGCGACCGGATCCGGATGTCCGACCTCTACACCGATCGCGGCGTCTTCATCCGCTCGATGGCGACGCGCGGCTTCCTCGGCGGCCTTGCGCGTGCAACGAATGACGTCGTCGACGTCCTGGATGCGAGCGGCTTCGACGTCGTCCTCGTCGAGACGGTCGGAGTGGGGCAGGACGAGGTCGAAGTCGTCCGCACCGTGCAGACGAATCTCGTGATCCTCGTTCCGGGGATGGGCGACGACATCCAGGCGATCAAAGCGGGCATCATGGAGATCGGCGACATCTTTGTCGTCAACAAGGCCGATCGCCCGGGCGCGGACAAGACCGTCACGGAAGTGACGATGATGATGTCGCTCGTCGAGGAGCACGGCGACTACATCCCGCCGATCGTGAAGACGGTCGCGTCGAAGGGCCAGGGCATCGTCGAGCTCGACGCCGCGATCGACAAGCACCTCGACTATCTGAAGAGCAGCGGCGAGCTCGATCGCCGCAACCGCGAGCGCGTCCGCATCCGGATCGAGACGATGCTGAAGGAGAAGTTCATGGATCGTCTGATCGGCGGAACGCTCACGCGTTCCGAGTACGAAGAGCTGCTCGAGAGCGTACTCCGGAAACGCAACAACCCGCACGATGCCGCGATCGAGTTGCTGTCGCGCGTCAAGTTCTGATCGACGAGATTGCTCCGCCCGTTACTCCTCCTCGTCCTCGAGAAGAAGCGGCGTCTGCGTGATGGTCCAGGTGAAGTCCGGGTTGAGCGTTGCAGTCATCGACAGGACGCCCGGCGGGAACGAGATTTCCGCCTTGGTCGTGATCAGCCTCGTATCGAGCACCTGTCCGCGCGAGTAGTTGCCGAAGGTGATGAAGAACCGCGGCCGAGGTGTAAAGACGGTTTGGAAGTTCGGTAGCGCCTGAACGACGGTCGTTCCCCATCCCGCCATGCCGATGCCGATCGACGCGGTGTTGAGGGGAATGGAGGCGTCGCTGCGGATGTAGAGCTGTCCCTGCTGCGGGCCGGCTCCCTGATCGAGGAACTGAAATGCGCCCCCTGGTAAGAGAACGTGATCTGGTTACTCGACGTCAGGTCGGCCGGAAAAATCTGGCCCGCGAAGAAGATGTCGCCCGGGGCCAGCACCCCGGTTTCCCCCCAAACGAAGCAGTAGTCGATCGTCCATTGGAAGAGCGCTCGACCCTTCGGTGCGGTCTGCTTTGCGAACCACGCCAGCGGATACGCCGTCGTCTCGTCCGCCTGATAGAGACATCCCGAGCCCTGAACCTCGGAGTGGTTTTCGAAGATGAGGCTGTAGGTCGTGGCCATGACTCCTCCTCCCGCGAAGTGTACCGGACCGCAGTCACGCTACAATCCCGCGCCCGATGAAACTCTCCCGCGACTGGATCAGTGACTACGTCGATCTCTCGGACATCAGCGACGCCGATCTCGAGCGCCGCTTTACGGAGATCGGCCACGCGATCGAGGCGGTCGAGAAGCACGGCGACGACACGGTCTTCGACCTCGAGATCACGACGAACAGGGTCGACGCGATGTCGCACCTCGGCATGGCGCGCGAGCTGGCCGCGGCCCTCGGGCGCGAGCTGCGCGGCACGCCGCGCTTCGAGGGCGAGACCACGACCGAAGGCAGCGTCAAGGTCCGCATCGAGGCGCCGGAGATGTGCGCGCGCTTCAGCGGATTCGTCATCCGCGGCGTGTCGATCAAACCGTCGCCGGAGCGCATCCAGCGGCGGCTCGAAGCCGTCGGACTCCGCCCGATCAACAACGTCGTCGACGCCACCAACTACGTGATGATGGCGCTCGGACATCCGCTCCACGCGTACGACCTCGCGAAAGTCGGCGGCGAAACGATCATCGTCCGCGCCGGCCGGGACGGCGAGTCGATGCGGAGCCTCGACAGCGAGAACCGCAAACTCGACCGCGAGACCTGTGTCATCGCGGATTCAAACAAGGCAATCGGCTTGGGCGGCGTCATCGGCGGCGAGAACTCCGAGATCAGCAACTCGACCAAAGACATCCTCCTCGAATGCGCCTGGTTCGAGCCGACGACGATCCGGCGCACCGCGCGGCGCCTCGGCGTGAAAACCGACGCGTCGTATCGCTTCGAGCGCCGCGTCGATCCGAACGACACGCTGATCGCGGTCACGCTCGCCGGCGATCTCGTCGCCGGGCTCGCGGGCGGTACGCCTGAGATTCCGCTCATCGACGTGGTGGCGCGAACGATCGAGCCGAAGACGCTGACGCTGCGCACGGCCAAGCTGCACGAGCAGTCGGGCGGCGCCGTCGGCGCCGGCTACGCGCTCGACCTCTTCCGGCGCCTCGGCTTCGCGGCGCAGACGGTCCACGACGGGATTCGCGTCACCGTTCCGACCTACCGCGGCGACATCCACGAAGAGATGGACCTCGTCGAAGAGGTGCTCCGCTTCTTCGGCCTGAACAACGTCCCCGCAGCGCTGCCGCGCGTTACCACCGGCGACATCCGCGTGAATGCGGCGAAGGAAGCGGAGGACGACATCCGCCGCATCCTGGTTGGCTGCGGCATGTCGGAGTCGATCAACTACTCGTTCTTCGCCGCCGATTTCAATGGGCTCTTCACGCCGGAAGCGCAGATCGCGATCACGAACGCGCTATCGGAGAACATCGCCGCCATGCGGCTGACGATGATGCCCGGCCTGCTCGAGAGCGTCGCGTTCAACCGCTCGTACGGGACGCGCGACGGTGCACTGTTCGAGGTCGGCCGGACGTACCACCGCGACGGAGAGGCAGTCCGCGAAGGCCACCGCGCCGCCGCCGTCCTGTACGGCGACTACGACTTCTTCGACATCAAAGGCGTCGTCGACCAGATCGCAATCAAGTTTCACGTCCCGCTGGAGTACTCGGCGGGTGACGACGAATGGCTCCAGAAGGGAAAACGCGCGGTGGCGCGGTACGGCGACAGGCATGTCGCCACGCTCGGCTTCATCGCGCAGCCGGTCCTGCAGCGCTTCGGCGTCAAAGGGGACGTCCTCGCCGCGGAGCTCGACATCGAGGCTGTCCTGGCGTCGACCGGCGAGTGGAAGATGGCGCCCGTGGCGCGCTTCCCCGGCGTCCCGATGATCCTGGCGCTGACGCAAGGCCGCGACCTCGAATACCAGCGCATCATCGAGACGATCCGTTCGCTCGACGTGCCGTTCCTGCACGAAGTCGGGCTGCGCGATCGCTTCACTCCCGACCCAGACACCATCAAAACCACCCTCGGCATGTGGTATCAGGCGTTCGATCGCTCGCTGACGCAGGATGAGGTCGCAGAGATCCATCAAAACGTCGCGTCGCGCGTCGCCGATCTGCTGCCGGTGAAAGTGCTATGAAAAAAACGAAAGAAGAACAACTCGCCCTAGCCGGAACCGAAGAAGGGGAGATCCTCGCCCGCCTCAGCGAGCGCGTCGAACGCGCCATCGCCACGATCAGCGATCTCCGCCGCGAACGCGATGCCCTGAAATCGCGCCTGGACGAAGCCGAATCGAAACTCCGCGACCAGGAGCAAACCGGCGAACGCCTCTCCTCGCTCGAAGAGGAACACGACCGCTTCGCCCGCGAGCGGAGCGAGATCCGCAACCGCATCGAAGGCATCCTCTCGAGCCTCGAAGTGCTCGACGAAACGTAACTCTCGTGTAGCGCAGGCTCCCAGCCTGCGCCCCGGGCGGGGGGAACCGGGCGCAGGCTGGAAGCCTGCGCCACACGAAGGTTCAAAGCTCCGGCATCAGCCGATCGCGGCAGCCTTCCAGCGCGCGCCAGGCGACGGCTTCGTTGCCCGTGGTGTCGACGACGAGGACGAGGTAATACCCCTCCTTCAGATCGCAGGAGAAGACGCGCGTCGTCTCGAAGTCGATCTTGAAGCGGTGGGGACGGCCGGCGTCGAGGCGGGAGCAGAGATCGCGGAGCTGGGTGAGGAAGATGCCTTGATAGGCGCCCGTGATCTTGAGCCCGTGCTCGTCTGCGTCGAGCGGACGATCGCCGACGACCTCGACCGCCTCTCCCTCCCAGTCGAGGAAGAGCGCGCCGATGGCGCCGGGCGTCGAGGCGACAAGCTCCTGCAGAATGTCTCGGTACATCACTCCCACATGACGAGGAACTTCCGTGCCTCGGCCGCTTCGGGCGAATCGGGTGATGCCTGGATCACGCGGTTGAGGTACGCCTTGGCGGTGTCGACCGAACCGTCGCGCTGCGCGCAGACGCCGAATCGCAGCATCGCCCCGACCGAATCGGGATGCCGCTCGAGATACGTCTTGTACGCGCGTCCCGCCGCCTGCAGATCGCCGCGGCGCTCGTGCAGCAGGCCGGAGTAGAACAGCGCGTCGTCGAGCCGCGGATCGGCCTCCAGCGCGCGCGCGAGCCACGCCTCCGCCTCGGCGGACTTCTGCATCGCATCGAGCGCAAGCGCCTCGTGATACGCGGCCCGCGCGCGAAGCGGCGACGTGCCGCCCCAGATGACTTCGAACTCCTTCGCCGCACGCGGATACTCGCCGAGCTTCAGCAGCGCAACCGCGCGATTGAAGCGCGCCTCGGCCATCGTCGGATCGAGCTCCAGGGCCGTGTCGAAGTCGGTGATGGAACGCTTCGCATCGCCGGCGAGCATTCGCGCGAGGCCGCGCAGATTCGCGCGCGACGCCTCGGAGCCGCCGTTCGTCGGCGCGCCTTCGAGCTGCGTCAGTGCCCGTGCATACTGCCCGTGCGTGATCTCCCAGACGATCCGGTCGCAGACAGGCTGGCCTGACACAGGTTGGCCTGAGAAGGGGAGAGCAAGAATGAGGAAAAGCGCGGCTGTCTTCACGCCGCGCCGCGGACCTGCTCTTCGATCGTGATGTCGCCACGGGCGACTGCATTCACGAACGCGTCGACCACCTTCGGGTCGAAGCGCGTTCCGGCGAAGCTCTTGATCTTCTCGACCACGTACCCCAGCTCCATCGCCTTCTGGTACGGGCGATTCGTCGTCATCGCGTCGAACGTGTCGGCGATCGCGACGATTCGCGCCTGCATCGGGATCGCCTCGCCTTCGAGACTGTCGGGATACCCGCCGCCGCCCCACTTCTCGTGGTGATACTTCATGCCGGGGATGACGTCGATGAGCTGCGCGACGCCGCTCATGATCGCCGCCCCTTTCGCCGGGTGCTGCTTCATGACCTCGAACTCATCGTCGCTGAGCGCGCCCGGTTTGCGGAGGATGCGGTCGTCGATGCCGATCTTCCCGACGTCGTGCAGCAGCGAGCTGACGCGGAGGTTCCGCATCTCCTTCTCGGGCAGGCCGAGGTGCTTGCCGATCGCGATCGAGTATCGGGCGACGCGCTCCGAGTGGCCGCGCGTGTAAGGGTCCTTCGCGTCGATCGCCGCCGCGAGCATGCGGACGGAGTTGATGAACAGCAGGTGATTCTCGTGAGCAGCCTTCTTGAGCTGCTCGACGGCGTTCTGAATCGCGCCCGACATCGAGTTGAAGTTCTCGGCCAGCTCGCCGATCTCGTTGTGTGTCTTCAGCTCGACGCGCTTCTGGTAATCGCCCGCCGCGATCTCGTGAGTCCGCTCGACGAGCACTCCGATCGGCCGCACGATCCCGGACGCGAACACGACCGAGGCGATGATCGCGAGCGCCAGGGCGATGCCGCCCCACATCAGCGTGGCGCGGATCATCTTGTCGACCGAGACGTACGCGCGCTCCTCCGGCTTCTGCACCACGACGCCCCAGTCGGGATGGCCGACCGGCATCACCGTGCCGAGGACCTTCTTGCCGTTCGTGTCGCGGTACGTCTCCGTGAGGCGCACCGGCGTCTTCTCGAACTCCTTCACGACCTGCAGCGACGAGACGTCGGGATGCTGCACCTCGATGGACGCCTCGCTGTGCAGCAGCACGCGGCCGTTGCGGTCGACGAGGAACGCCGTGTCGTCGCCGCGCCCTTCTTCTCGGATGCGGTCGGCGATGCGGCGGAGCGAGATCAGTCCCTCGACGACGCCGATCACCTGGCCGTTCTCGATCACCGGAACGCCAACGACCACCGCCGGCTGATTGAGCGACTGCACCGTCTGGAACGTGCCGGTGTACTGCTGGCCGTGCTTCGCCGCCTCGAGCGCGAGGTTCATCTCCTGCATCACCGACGCTTCGAGGTTCGCCGGCGTCGCCTCGGCGCCCTGTCCCGCGGTGTTGAGGACGCGGAGCGCGAGCACGTCGCTGTCCGACGTGATGTAGTCCTGGATCCACCCGGTGGCGGCCGCATGCGTGAACGGGTCGGTGCCCGGCGGCAACGCCGTTTTCAGCACCCGGACGCTTCCCACGATCTTCGTGAGCTGCTGCGTGTTGCTCGTCAGCAGGTTCTGCAGATCGGTCGCGATGCTGAGCGCCGAGCGGGTGAGGTACTTCTTCTCGAGCGTCTCGAGCGAGTCGCGGTTGATTCCGATTAGGACGTAGTGCGACACCACGAGCGGCAGAAGCCCCACGAGCACCATCGCACCGAGAAGAGTCCACAGGAGTCGGGGCCGCCGCATTGCTGTTCCGAATTATAGAGAATGGCTGGCGTGATCGGTGTCTACGTCCATCTGCCGTTTTGCCGGGTGCACTGCTCGTACTGTCCGTTCGCGATCTCGACCGACATCGAGCTGCAGGACCGGTACGTCGACGC
>DASYSN010000077.1:0-14082 GCA_036003305.1 Thermoanaerobaculia bacterium | reverse complement strand
GTCAATGACGGCGCCGCGACGCCGGTCACCGAGACGAGCGACACGCAGTTCACGAAACACCTGACCGAGGGGAAGGTCGAGTGGTGGGTGATCGCGTTCGTGAACGGCTGCAGCACGGTGGCGTCGCCGCACTCGACCTTCACGATTCCGGCGACCACCTGCCCGACCAGCGCTCCGGTCCTGCTGTCGCCGCGGTATTCAGGCGTCGTGACGTCGCCGGTGACCTTCGACTGGACTCCGGTCACGGGCGCGACGCGTTATCGGGTGTGGGCGGTGTCGAGCGACGGGACGGAGAGCATCATCGACTCGACCACGCAGACCGAGTCGAAGGTGAGCATTCCGACCGGCAGCATCCAGTGGTTCGTCGAGGCGGTCGTCGGCACGAGCTGCCCGACACTTCGCTCCGCGCTCTCGCCGCTCAAGGTCATCGACCTCCCGCCGTGCGCCGCGCCGGGGCGGCCCTCGCTCGAAGCGCCGGGCGCCGCGGTCTCCGGCTCGCGTTACACCGTCCGTTGGACGAACGTGCCGAATGCCGGGTCGTTCGAGCTGCAGGAAGCGACGAAGGCGGACTTCAGCGACGCCACCACGACGAGCGTCGCGGGCAACTCGACGACGTTCACGCACACGGCCACGGCGACCGTCAAGTATCTCTACCGCGTGCGCGCGGTCAGCTCGTGCAGCGACGCGCATGGGCGCTACTCCGACGTCGTCGCTGTGACGATCCTGCCGCCGAAGCCTTCGTCGTCGCAGCAGCACATCAGCGCCGAATTCGGCGGAACGAATCCGGTGACGCAGACGGTCTTCCTCAAAGGCCAGTCGTCGCCCATGTCCTTCTCGGCGACGGCGAACAAGTCGTGGATCACGATCACGCCGCCATCCGGAACGCTGCCGGCCACCGGCACGACGCTGACGGTCACCGCCGATCCGAAGCAGCTCAACCTCGGCACAAACACCGGGACGATCACGATCACGTACGCCGGTGCGAGCTCGGTCCCGGGCGGCGCGAGCATCATGTCGACGACCAGCACTCCGATTCCGCTTTCCGTCTCGCTGGTCACGCCGGTCGCCATTGGCGGCAAGGACACGCCGCCGCCCGACTCGTTGATCATCCCCGCGGTCGGACACGCCGCAGGCGTCGGCGACTCGCTCTTCGAATCCGACGTACGCGTCGCGAACACGTCGTCGAACGTCATGAAGTATCAGGTCAACTTCACGCCGACCGCCACCGACGGCACTTCGACCGGCAGCTCGACGACGATTCAGATCGATCCGGGCGCGACGCTCGCGCTCGACGACATCCTCGCGAGCTTCTTCGGCTCCACGTCGACGACCGCCCTCGGCACGCTCGAGCTTCGTCCGCTGACCTCCACCACCTCGAATGCCGCGTTCGCGAACCTCGGCCAGACGCTGACGACCGTCGCGTCGAGCCGCACGTACAACTTCACGGCGAACGGCACCTTCGGCCAGTTCATCCCCGCCATTCCGTTCTCGCAGTTCATCGGAAACACCAGCGGCGTCCTCTCACTACAACAGGTCGCGCAGTCGGCCGCGTACCGGACGAACTTCGGCCTCGTCGAAGGCGCCGGCGAGCCGGCAGACGTCGTGCTGACGGTCTTCGACAACGCGGGCAACGTCCTCGGCACCATCAACCAGTCGCTCCTGCCGAGCGAGCACGTGCAGCTCAACTCCCTCCTCGCCGCGCACAACATCGCCCTCACGGACGGACGTGTCGAGGTCGCGGTGACGTCGCCGACCGGCCGCGTCTCGGCGTACGCGTCGACGATCGACAACCAGACGAACGATCCGCTGATGGTCTCGCCCGTGTTGAAGCCGTCCGAGGCGGCGACACGCTTCGTGCTCCCCGGCGTCGGCGACTTCAATTCGGGTTTCGCGCACTGGAAGAGCGACGTCCGCATCTTCGACAGCGGCGCGAGCGACACCCCGGTCACGATGTCGTACTACGCGCAGGGAAAGGCGGACCAACCGATCACGATCAACTCGAGCGTGAAGGCGGGACAGGTGCTCTCGCTCGACAACTTCATCGCGACGCAGATGCCGCAGGCCGGCACCAATACCGCCGGCTCGCTCGTCGTCGCCACGTCGTCGAATTCGAGCCTCGTCGTCACCGGCCGGACGTACACAGACACCGGCAAGGGAACGTACGGCCAGTTCATCCCCGCCGTCACGCCCGCCGATTCGGTCGGCCTCAACGAGCGGACGCTGCAGATCCTGCAGCTCGAGCAGTCGAGCCGGATGCGGAGCAACATCGGCATCGTTGAGACGAGCGGGAACTCGTGCAGCGTGCAGATCTCGGTCATCCTCCCCGACTCGCGCGTCACCCCGATCGTCGCGTTGCCGCTCGCCGCGAACGAGTTCGTCCAGATCTCCCTCGGCAGCTTCGGCTACACCGATCCGATCTACAACGCGCGCGCGGTCGTGAAGGTCATCGACGGAACGGGACGCGTCACCGCCTACGGCTCCGTCATCGACCAGGTCACGCAGGACCCGGCCTACGTGCCGGCGCAGTGACGTGTAGGGGCAGGCTCTTAGCCTGCCCTCTGTGAAGAATCGCGAGCCACGTTCGATGGTTGAGCGGAAACTCGAGCATCACGTGGACAAGGCTCAACGCGTAGAGGACGGAGACTCCGATCCGGTAGTCGTACGCGAACGTCGCAACGGCGGCGATCCAGAGCAGGACGATCGCCGCCCCTCGCGCCCGTGAGACTTCATGCCACTTGATGATCGACGTCTTCGAGAACCAGTTCAGGTAGTGGTACGTGTACGAGAAGGCGATGAAACGCATCACCGCCGCGCCGCCGCGTGAGTCGAAGACGCTGCGCGTCGAATGACCGAAGATGCGGAGCAACTGCGTATTCAGCGGCGCGAAAAAGTCGTAGACGGCCCGCAGTGACGCCGAAGGGGCCGTCGCCGCCGGTGTGACGACGAAAAAGCCGACGGCGCACGCGATCATGACGCCGAGCGATGCGATGGCCGACCAGCTCCGCGTCCGCAGCGCGCCATGCAGCACGAACATCGCCGTGAAGACGAACACGTGAATGATCGTGACGAGCAGATACGCGAACATGAAGTACGCGGCTGACGCGCTGGCCAGCGCGATGCCGGCCGCCGTCACGGCGACCAGCGCCACCGCGCTCGCGGCGTGCTTGACGAAGTGCAGCATCAGCGCGGTGAAGAGAACGAGATAGACGAAGGCGATCTCGTACTTTGGCGGCGCGTCCGTCAGATAGCCGAGGAGCAGGACGCCCGTAGCGACGGCGACGAGTCCGAGCCACCAGTTACGCCCGCGGCCTCCGGACGCGAAATACCCGCGGTCGTGCAGCCACGAGATCTCGGTCAGATAGTGAAGCGGCCCGAGCACGGCGTACGCGAAGAGAAAGAGGTGAAACGGCAAGGCAAACGCGAGGGCGGATGAAACGACCATCAGCACCGCGTTGAGGACGTTGAGGCGCGCCGGCCCCCTCAACTTCATCTGCATATAATGCGCGCCGCATCGCATCCGCGGTGCAACTCACGGGAGGTTTTCTTGGCAGATCAGCAATACGACGTCGTCGTCATCGGCAGCGGACCGGGGGGCTACGTGGCCGGCATCCGCGCCGGTCAACTCGGCCTGAAGGTCGCGGTCATCGAGAAGGACCCGTTCCTCGGCGGCACCTGTCTCCACCGCGGCTGCATCCCCACCAAGTCGCTGCTCGAGAACGCCGACATCTGGCAGAAGATCCAGAAATCAAAAGAGTTCGGCATCACCGTCGGCGACGTGAAGCTTGACTGGAGCGTCGTGCAGACGCGTAAGCAGGGCGTCGTCGATCAGAATGCGAAGGGCATCGAGTTCCTCTTCAAGAAGCACAAGGTCGAGCGCATCACCGGCTTCGGCAAGCTCCTCGACAAAAACACGATCGACGTCGACGGCAACAAGATCTCGGCGAAGAACGTCATCCTCGCGATGGGCTCCGTCCCCCGCGACCTCCCGCACATCAAGGCGGACGGGAAACGGATCATCAACTCCGATCACATTCTGAAGATCACCGAAGTGCCGAAATCGATGCTCGTCATCGGCGCCGGCGCGGTCGGCTGCGAGTTCGCGTCGATCTTCTCCCGCTTCGGCACGAAGGTGACGATCGTCGAGGTCATGCCGCAGCTCCTCCCGCTCGAGGACGAGGAAGTCGCGAAGGAGTTCACCCGCGTCTTCAAGAAGAAGGGCATCGACGTCTACACCGACGCGAAGGTGATGTCGGCCGAGGCCAGCGACGGCGGGGTGAAGTGCGTCGTCGAGACGAAGGGCAAACAGCAGACATTCGACGTCGAGGTCGTCCTCTCGGCGACCGGCCGTAGCGCCGTGACGAAGGAAGCCGGCCTCGAGAAGACGAAAGTCCAGGTCGATCAGCGCGGCTTCGTGCAGGTCGATCCGTTCATGCGCACCGCGGAAGCGGGCATCTACGCGATCGGCGACATCGTCCCGACGCCTGCCCTCGCCCACTGCGCCTCGGCCGAGGGCATCCTCGCGGTCGAGCACATCAAGGGCTTCGAAGTGCGGCCGCTCAACTACGACCATGTGCCGAACTGCACGTACACCGACCCCGAGGTCGCGTCGGTCGGCCTGACGGAGAAGAAGGCGAAAGAGCGCGGCTACGAGGTCAAGATCGGCAAGTTCCCGTTCACCGCGAACTCCAAGGCGAAGATCATCGGCGAGTCGGGTGGTCTCGTGAAGATCGTCGCGGACAAGAAGTACGACGAGCTGCTCGGACTTCACATCGTCGGACCGAAGGCTACGGAGCTGATCGTCGAAGGCTGCTCCGCGCTCGAGCTCGAGGCGACCACCGAATCGATCATGAAAACCATCCACGCCCATCCGACGCTTTCCGAGGCCATCATGGAAGCGGCGGAAGACGTGCACGGCCACTCGATTCACCAGTAACCGAATTGTTCGCCTCGGGTTCGCCGCATCCTCGGACAATATGTCCGGCATGCCTTCGTTTTCATTCACGGTGAACGGACGGCGGCGGACGGTCGAAGCCGACGCCGATACGCCGCTTCTCTGGATCCTGCGCGATACCCTCGAGCTGCGCGGTACGAAGTACGGCTGCGGCATCGGCGTCTGCGGCGCGTGCACCGTGCTCCAAGGCAACGGGGCGATCCGCTCCTGCCAGACGACGGTCGCCGAAGCGGCAGGAAAGAAGTTCACCACCATCGAAGGCCTGTCGAGCGACGGCAGCCACCCGTGTCAGCGCGCGTGGCTCGAAGAAGACGTGTCGCAGTGCGGCTACTGCCAGGCGGGATTCCTGATGGAGGCATGCGCGCTGCTCGCGCGGAAGCCGAATCCGACCGACAGCGACATCGACGACGCGCTCGACTCGCACGTCTGCCGCTGCGGAACCTATCCGCGCATGCGCAAGGCGATTCATCGCGCGGCAAAACAGACATGACGACGCGCCGCCAGTTCCTCAAGACCTCCGCTCTGGCCGGTACCGCGCTCGTCATCGGCGTCCGCTGGGACGGCGACCTCTTTGCGGTCGAGAAGGCGTCCGCGGTTTTCGCACCGAACAGCTGGATCCGCATCGAACCGAGCGGCAAGACGATCCTGACCATCGGCAAGTCGGAAATGGGACAGGGCGTGCGTACGTCGCTCGCGATGATCCTCGCCGACGAGTTGGACGCCGACTGGTCGCAAATCGACCTCGTGCAAGCTTCCCCCGGCCCGAAGTTCAAACGCCTCGGCACCGGGGGGAGCTGGAGCATCGGCGGCAGTTGGATGCCGCTTCGCACAGCGGCGGCGGCCGCCCGCGCCATGCTCGTCGAGGCGGCGACCGCGCGATGGGCCGTCGACCCCTCCGAGTGCACGACGGCGAACGGCATGGTGACCCATGGCGGGAAATCGCTGAAGTACGGAGAGCTCGTCGAAACGGCGTCGAAACTTCGCGTACCGGACAAGCCCGTCCTCAAGGCGATGAGCGCGATGAAGCTCGTCGGCACCTCTCAGAATCGTCTCGACGGTCACGCCCTCCTCACCGGAAAGGCACGTTACGGGATCGACGTGCACGTGCCGGGCATGCTGTACGCGTCCATGGAACGGCCGCCGGTGCGCGGCGCGACGCTGAAACGGTTCGACGCAGCCAACGTTCACGGCGTCGAGCGGGTCATCGCCATTTCGAGCGGCGTCGCCGTCGTCGCGAAGAACACGTGGTCGGCGATGAAGGGGCGCAGGGCGCTCATCACCGAGTGGAGCGACGGACCGAACGCCGGATTCAATTCCGCCGATCACATGAAGGCGCTGCACGCCGCAACCGAAGCGGTCGTGACGCGCGCCGAAGGATCGTTCCCGGAATCGGCTGACGCGATCGAGGCGACGTACGAGTATCCGTTCAACGTTCACGCGCCGCTCGAGCCGATGAACTGTGTGGCGTCCGTGCGCGGCGGCAAATGCGAGCTGTGGGCGCCGACGCAGGCGCCGAACCGAGTTCAGGAGCGCGTGGCCCAGGCACTCGGCGTCAAACCGGACGACGTCGAGGTGCATGTGACGCTGATGGGCGGCGGTTTCGGCCGTCGCCTCAATGCCGACTACGCCGTCGAGGCGGCGCTCCTCTCGCGCGAGCTGAAGCAGCCGGTGCAGGTCCTCTGGACGCGCGAGGACGACATGCGCCACGGCCACTTCCAGATGGCGGCGGTCCATGAGACGTCGGCGGTCGTCAAAGAGGGCCGGATTGCGGCGTGGCGGCACAAGTACGCCACGACCTACCACAACGTGAACGGACCGCCGGGCGCGGACGAACAGAAGGATCTCGCGGCGTTCTATCGCGACATCTCGTGGGGCGTTCACGACGTCCCGTACGCCATTCCAGCAATCGAGACGTCGTTCGGCCACGTCGAGACGCCCGCGATCTGGATCGGACCGTGGCGTGCGGTCTACTCGCCCTCGTCCGTCTTCGCGCGCGAGTCGTTCGTCGACGAGCTCGCGCACGCGGCGAAGGCGGACCCGCTGCAGTTCCGTCTGAAGATGCTGGAAAGCGCGAACGACACGTTCAAGTCCGGCGACTTGACGGTCGATCGCGCGCGGCTCCGCCGCGTCCTCGCGCTCGCCGCGGAAAAATCGGGATGGGGATCTCCGCTGCCGGCGGGACACGCACGCGGAGTCGCGTGCAACGTGTTCGACGGCGAGACGCACACCGCGTACGTCGCCGAGGTGTCGGTCCCGGATACGCCGCGGGAGGGACTCGGCATCGTCGTCCACAAGATCGTCGCGGCGATCGATTGCGGCGTGGTCGTCAATCCGCGGGGTATCGCGCAGCAGGTGGAAAGCGGCGCGATCTGGGCGCTCTCGAACCTCATGAACGAGATCACCTTCACGAACGGACGCGCGCAGCAGACTTCCTTCACCGATTTCCCGCTATTGCGAATGAGCGGCTCCCCCGCCGTCATCGAGACGCATCTCGTGCCGAGTCACGGCGAGCAGCCGTTCGGCATCGGCGAGCCGGTCGTCCCGGCCGTGATTCCAGCGGTGCTCAACGCGGTGTTCGTTGCGACCGGGAAACGAATCAGACGCCTTCCGATGCGCCTGGACGCGTGATAAAAACCGCAGCACCTTGGATACACACGGTCTCGGCCGCGAACAACTCCTCCAAATCGAGTACTACCTTCGCCTCACCCGGACGCTCGAGGAGCGGCTCGTCGCACTTTTCCGGCAGTCGAAGGTGATCGGCGGGCTGTATCGATCGCTCGGGCAGGAGGGCGAGTCGGTCGCCGCCGCCTATGCGCTCGACTACGCGCAGGGCGACGTCGTGCAGCCGCTGATCCGCAACATGGGGTCGATCCTGGTCGCGGGAGCGAAGCCGGCCGACATCATCAAACAGTACATGGCGAAGGGCGACTCGCCGACGCGCGGGCGCGAGCTGAACATCCACTTCGGCCATCCGTCGCGCGACGGCTTCATCGGCCAGATCTCGCAGCTCGGCGACATGATCCCGGTCATGGCCGGCATCACGCTCGCCGGGCGGATGCAGAAGCGCAACCTCGTCGGTCTCGCGTTCATCGGCGACGGCGGTTCGTCGACGGGCGCGTTCTGGGAAGGGATGAACTTCGCGTCGGTGCAGCGCCTCCCGCTCGTCGTCGTCATCGAGAACAACGGCTACGCCTACTCGACGCCGACGTGGAAGCAGAGCGCGGTTCGCACGCTCGCCGACAAAGCGGTGGCGTTCGGTTGCACCGGCGACACGGTGGACGGCAACGACGTTCTCGCGGTGTATGACGCGGCGAAGCGTGCCGTCGACCGCGCGCGCGGAGGTGGCGGCGTCACGCTGCTCGAGGTATTGACGTTCCGCATCAAAGGGCACGCCGAGCACGACAACCAGTCATACGTTCCGCCGTCGATGATCGAGGAGTGGAAGACGAAGGATCCGGTCGACCGGTTCGAGAAGCTGCTGATCGAGAACGGATTCGCCACGCAGGACGACCTGACCGCGATCGCGCAGCGTGTGAAGCGTGAGGTCGACGCCGCGACCGACGAAGCCGAGCGCTCGCCGATGCCGCGCGGCGAAGAAGCGACGATGGGCCTTTTCGCGGGCGACGGGTACTGGAATGGCTGAGACGTTCTACATCGACGCCATCCGCGAGGCGATGCAGGAAGAGATGGAGCGCGACGAGCGCGTCTTCCTCATCGGCGAGGACGTTGGCGTCTACGGCGGCGCGTTCAAGACCAGCGCGGGCCTGATCGACAAATTCGGCGCGCAGCGCGTGATCGACACGCCGATCAGCGAGATCGCGATCGTCGGCGCGGCGTCGGGCGCCGCGCTGATGGGCATGCGTCCGATCGCCGAGATGCAGTTCATCGACTTCATCACGTGTGCGTACGACATCCTCGTCAACTTCGCGGCCACCTCGCGGTATCGCGTCGGCAGCGCTTGCCCGATCGTCGTGCGCGGCCCGGCGGGCGGCGGCGTGCACGGCGGGCCGTTCCATTCGCTCAACCCCGAGGCGATGTTCATGAATCGTCCGGGACTGAAGATCGTCGCGCCGGCGACGGCGTACGACGCGAAGGGCCTGCTCAAGGCGGCGATCCGCGACGACGACCCGGTGATTTTCATCGAACACAAGTTCCTCTACCGCCGCATCAAGGAAGAGCTGCCGGCGGACGACTACATCGTCCCGATTGGTAAAGCGAACGTCCGGCGCCGCGGTCGTGACGTGACGATCGTCACCTGGGGCGCGATGGTCTATGTCGCCGAAGAGGCGGCCGCCGATCTGGAGAAGGAAGGGATCTCGGCCGAGATCATCGACCTCCGCTCGATCCTCCCGTTCGACGAAGAGGCGATCCTCGAGTCGGTCGCGAAGACGAATCGCGTCGTGATCCTGCATGAGGCGCCGCTCACCGGCGGCGCAGGAGCGGAGTTCGCGGCACGCATCGCCGAGAAAGCATTCGACTACCTCGACGCGCCGATCAAGCGCATCGCCGCGCTCGACGTGCCGACGCCGTACTCCCCCCCGCTGGAGGCGTTCGCGCTTCCGGACAAAGGCAAGCTTCTCGCTGCCGTTCGAGAAGTGCTTGAATACTGATTAGGAGTGATCCATGGCTACTGATGTGCTGATGCCGCAAATGGGCGAGTCGATCGCCGAAGGAACCGTGTCGCGCTGGATCAAGAAGGTCGGCGACAAGGTGGAGCGCGACGAGCCGCTGCTCGAAATCTCGACCGACAAGGTCGATGCCGAGATCCCCTCGCCCGTGTCGGGGACGCTGTCGGAAATCGTCGTGAAAGAGGGCGAGACGGTGGCGGTGAACTCGGTCGTCGCGCGGATCGCGGCCGAGGGAGAGGCGGCGAGCGCGAGCGCCGGCGAGGGCGCCGGCGCCACACAGAAGCCCGCCGCCGCACCCCCACCTGCGCCGGAACCAGCGCCGGCACCTGCCGTTGAGACGCCGGAGCCTCCGCCGCAGAACGAAGACGAAAACGTCGCCTCGCTCGAAGAGCGGCGGCGCACGAAGTCATCGCCGCTCGTCCGCAAGATCGCGCGCGAGAACAACATCGACATCTCGCAGCTCCAGGGCACCGGCATCTCCGGCCGCGTCACAAAGAACGACATCCTCGATTACCTGCAGCAGCCGCAGCCACAGGCGCAGCCGAGTGTGGCGCCGGCGCCCTCGCCGGCGCGCCCCGCGCAGCAGCCGCAACCGCAGCCCCAGCCCCAACCCGCGTTCCGCACCGGCGAGTCGATCCGCCTTGAGCCGCTCTCCGTGATGCGCAAAAAGATCGCGCAGCACATGATCCATTCGAAGCAGACGTCGGCGCACGTCACCACCGTCTTCGAGTACGACTTCAGCGCGATCGAGAAACTGCGCCGCCAGTACAAAGAGGCGTACGCCGAGCGCGGCGTCAAGCTCACCTACCTGCCGTTCATCGTGCAGGCGATCGTCGCCGGCCTTCGCGAGTTCCCGATCATCAACGCGTCGATGGACGACACCAACGTCATCCACCACCGCGACCTGAACATCGGCATCGCCGTGGCGCTCGACTGGGGCCTCATCGTCCCCGTCGTGAAGAACGCGGACGAGAAGAACATCCTCGGCCTGGCGCGCGTCATCAACGACCTCGGCGAGCGCGCGCGCACGAAGAAGTTGTCGCCGGATGACGTGCAGGGCGGCACGTTCACGATCACGAACCCCGGCATCTACGGCGGTCTGTTCGGGACGCCGATCATCAATCAGCCGCAGGTCGCGATTCTCGGCGTCGGCGGCGTGAAGAAGCGCCCGGTCGTCGTCGAGACGCAGGACGGCGACTCCATCGCCATCCGCTCGATGTGCATCATGTCGCTGACGTTCGACCACCGACTCATCGACGGCGCGGTCGCCGATCAGTTCATGGCGCGCGTCCGCCAGATCATCGAGTCGGGGCAGTTCACGATGTAATCGATCCCGTGATCGCTCCCCTTCTCCTCTACGCGCAACTGGTCTTCACGCCTCCCGTAAAGGTCGGTGTCGCCGGCGAGGGGAAGGTCCGCACGGTCACGGCGCCGATCCCCTTTCCCGCCGACAATCAGAAGTGGTTCCGGATCGTCACGCCGCGATTCGACATCGTCAGCTCCGCGAGCGACTACCGGACACGCGAAATCGCCCGTGATCTCGCGACGCTCGCCGCGGCGCTGCACGAGTTGCAGCCTCCTTCACGCGCCTCCGCGCCGCGGACGCGCGTGGTGATCTTCGGCCGGCGCCGCGACGGGCAGCCGTACTTCGACACGCTCCTGCAGAACGCGAAGGCGCGGGTCGGCGGCCTCTTCATCGGACGCAACGAGCGCGGCGTGATGCTGGTCGACGCGTCGTCGTCGATCGAAGACCGCACGCCGTACCACGAGCTGATTCACTCCCTGCTCGCGTCGCGCGGGCCGCGGCCGCCGCTCTGGCTCGAAGAAGGGCTCGCGGAGTTCTATTCGAACGCGCAATTCGGCCGCGGCGAGATCACGTTCGGCTTCCCCATTCGCGAGCACGTGAACCTGATGCGCTCGCGCCCTCTCGTTTCGATGCGCGACATCTTCGCGACGCGCTTCGAATCCGAGGAGTCGATGAATACGATCTTCTACGCCGAAAGCTGGGCGGCGGTCGATTCGCTGATCGCGCTCAACCGGCGCGAGTTCCCGTCCTTCGTCGCCGATCTCATCGCGGGGATCGACGTCGACGCCGCGCTACGGACGCATTACCGCCGCTCCGTCGACGACCTGATGAACGGCGTCGCGATGTACGTCAGCCCCGAGCATCCGCTCGTCACCTTTCGCATGGCGGCTCCCGTGGCGCCCGACGTCGAGCCGCCGCGCCTCCTCACGCGTGCCGACGTGCTCGAGCACCTCGGCAACGTCCTGGCGATCGTTCCCGGCCTCGAAGGGGAAGCGGAGCGGCACTTCCGCGCGGCCTTGGCGATCGACCCGAAGTACACCCCCGCGTTCCTATCCATAGGAGCCCTGCGCGTCGCCGACAAGAAGTTCACCGACGCGGACCGGCTCTTCAAACAGGCGGCGGAGATCGCGCCGGACGACCCCGCGGTGCTCCTCGCGCGAGCCGAATCGCTCCTCCGCGACGAGCTCGGGCCGTTCGCCGAGACGAACGAGGTCACGCGGACGGACATCGTCCGCTTTCACGAAGCGCGTGCAGTGGCGCAGGAAGCGCTCGCGAAGGGCGCCGATCCGGGACGCGCGTACGGCGTCATCGGAACGTCGTACCTCCGCGACGCCGACGTGACGCCCGGCATCGCCGCGCTCCAGCAGGCACACACGCTCCTCCCCGCGCGCGCCGACTACGCGCTCCACCTCTTCGCGATGCTGCAGCAGACCGACCAGACCGCGAAGGCGGACGTCCTCTTCGCCGATCTCGACGCGACGCACGACCCGCAGGTCTCCTTCGCCACGCGCGCCGTGGTCCTGCGGCTCGAGATCGACCGCGCCAACTCGCTCATCAAACAGCAGCGTTTCAGCGACGCCGCGGCGGTCCTCCGCGCCCTCGTCGCGAAAACCGACGACCCGCAAGCGAAGAGCAGCCTCGCGCGGCAGGCGGCGGAGATCGAAGACCTCGCCGGCGTGAACGCCCACATTTCCGCCTACAACGACGCCGTCACCCTCTTCAATCACGATCACCTCCAGGAGGCGATCGCCGCCCTCGACGCCATCCTCGCCGAAGCCACCGACCCGAAGGTGATCGCCGACGCCACGCGGCTGCGCGCGCAAGCCGTCAAACGCGCGAAGCGCTGAGCCGGCGTCGCGCACGCGCCAGCCCCCCTCATCCGCCTTCGGCACCTTCTCCCCCGTCACCGGGGGAGAAGGGCACTCGATTGAGGATTCTCGCGAGACTCATGATCGAGCGCCCTTCTCCCCTCGTGAGAGGGGAGAAGGTGCCGAAGGCGAATGAGGGGTTCTCCCTCGGGAATGTGTGTCCCACCACATACGCTTACGCGCGTGTGCAGCGGCCGTGTGAGCTCCACCAACTGCATCTCGTCACTTACGAAAACGGCTTGAAGTTGCAGCAGAAGCTGGTCGAGATGCGGCAGCGCGATGAGCTGCCGGACCAGTTCCTCTTGCTCGAGCACCCGCCGGTCATCACGCTCGGCCGCGGCGGCGACGCGAAGAACCTCCTCGCCTCCGGCGAAGCGCTCCGCGCCGAGCGCGTCCGCTTCTTCGAGACCGAGCGCGGAGGCGACATCACCTACCACGGTCCCGGCCAGCTCGTCGGCTATCCGATTCTCCACCTCGGCGAAGGGAACCGCGACGTCCGCAAGTACGTGACGAACGTCGAGGAAACGCTGATCCGCACCGTCGCGGAGTTCGGCATCACCGCCGCTCGCGTCGAAGGACGCCGCGGCATCTGGGTCGGCAACGACAAGATCGCGGCGATCGGCGTCCGCATCGCGCGCTGGGTCACCTCCCACGGCTTCGCGCTCAACGTCAACACCAACCTCGGCCACTTCCGCTTCATCACGCCGTGCGGCCTGCAAGGCACCGGCGTCACGTCGATCGCGCAGCAGGTCGGCCACGAGGTGCCGCTCGACGAAGTGCGCGAGATCGTGGCCGCAAAGTTCGCCGAAGTCTTCAATCGTGAGGTCGTGCCGCGGCCGGAGACGATCCGTCTGATCAAGGTGCTTGTTCATGACCATGTCCACGACGACGACCGCGTCCTCCTCCTCCATCGCCGTCCGGAGCGCGGCAACTTCTGGCAGCCGATCACCGGCTCGATCGAGGATGGCGAGACCGCGTTCGAAGCGGCGCGCCGCGAGGTGCTCGAAGAAACGGGCGCGCCCGGCGAGCCGGAGGCGATGGGATTCACGCAGTCGTTCATGATCGAGTCGCAGCACCTCGCCTCGCGCTACGACCTGCCGATCATCGCGAGCGAGATCGGCTTCCGGACGGCACTCGACTCGCAGCGTCCCATTCGCATGGACGCCGACGAGCACGACGAATACGGCTGGTTTACGTTCGCCGATGCGTATGAAAGGATTCGTTGGAGTGACGACCGTGAAGCGCTGGAGCGGTTGGAGGGCAAATTGAAAATGGAAAATTGAAAATGGAAAACGCGTCTCGCGTTCTTTCAATTTTCAATTTTCAATT
>DASYSN010000076.1:0-2420 GCA_036003305.1 Thermoanaerobaculia bacterium | reverse complement strand
GCCTTGTAGCCGAAGATCGGCTTGCGCGCGAAGACCGGGAGGATCTCCGAGATCATCCCCATCGCGGGCAGGATCATGATGTAGACCTCGGGGTGCCCGAAGAACCAGAAGACGTGCTGGTAGAGGATCGGCGCGCCGCCGTGTGACGGGTCGAAGAAGTGCGTGCCGGCCTGCCGGTCGAGCAGCATCAGCGTCAGGCCCGCGGACAGCGTCGGCAGCACGATCACGAGCAGCCAGGCGTACGTGACGATCGCCCAGACGAAGAGAGGGATCCGCATCCACGACATGCCGGGCGTGCGCATGTTGTGAACCGTCACGACGAAGTTGATCGCGCCGACGAGCGACGAGATCGAGAGGATGTGCAGCCCGAGAATCCAGAAGTCCTGGCCGTTGCCGGGCGAATGCACCGTCGAGAGCGGCACGTACGACGTCCAGCCCGACTTCGCGGCGCCGCCCGTCGCGAAGAAGCTGAGGAACAGCACGAGGCCGCCCAGCACGTAGAGCCAGTACGACAGCGCGTTCAAGCGCGGGAACGCCATGTCGCGCGCGCCGATCATCAGCGGCACCAGGTAGTTGCCGAAGCCCGCGAGGATCGGGACGATGACGAGGAAGATCATCGTCGTCCCGTGGATCGTCACGACCTCGTTGTAGGAGTTCTTCGTCAGGACGTGCTCGTTCGGCGTGGCCAGCTGGGTGCGGATCAGCAGTGCGAGAAACCCGCCCAGCGCGAAGAAGACGAGCGCGGTCCAGATGTAGAGGATCCCGATCCGCTTGTGGTCGACGGTCGTCAGCCACGACGCGAACCGTCCCTCGCGCCAGTCGGCGCGGTACGGCTTGACGGATTCGACGTTGACGGCCATCTATCCCTTCTTCGCGAACTGCTTGGTGTAGCGGGTGAGCGCGAGGATCTGCGCGTCGGACCAGTTCTTGCCCACGGCCGGCATGTTCCCCTGACCGTTGCGGAGCAACGTCGCAAGGGAGCGGGGCTCCGCGAGCAGCGGGTTGCCGGCGAGCGCGGGCCCGATGTACGCGTGGTCGAGGCGGTGGCAGGCCTGGCAGACGCCGTTCCATTCCTCCTGCCCGAGCTGAACGCTCGCCGGGTTCGCGGCCCGCTCGTCGATGAAGCTGTCGTACCGCGCGCGCGGCACGACGTGCACGTTGCCGCGCATGATCGCGTGCTGGATGCCGCACAGCTCGGCGCAGCGCACGATGTAGTTGCCGGCCGGCGCCTTGAACCACGTCTTGTTCGTCCGGCCCGGGATCGCATCCCACTTGCCGCCGAGCTCGGGCACCCACCAGGAGTGGATGACGTCCCAGTCGAGGCCCATCACGTCCTCGTGCACGACCTGGTCGGCGGGCGCGACCATCGTGTTGATCGACACGGCCCCGTTCGGGTAGCGGAAGAGCCAGTAGAACTGGTGGCCCTCGATCTTGACCGTCGTCTGGTCGGCCGCGGCCGCCTTCGGCGCGTCGGCGATGCCCGGCAGGGTCCAGAAGACGAAGATGCCGATCGCGGCGAGGATCACCACCGGCAGCACCGTCCAGATGATCTCGAGCTTCGTCGAGCCGTGGATCTGCGCGCCCTCGGCCGTCCGCGGGCGCTTGCCGCGGCGGTACTTGATGATGAACGCGATCAGGGCACCTTCGACGATCAGGAAGATCACGCCGGTGAAGATCGAGATGAAGATGAAGTTGTTGGTGATGCGGTGCGCATTCGGCGAGTGCGGCTCCGCGGGCAGGAAGCCGGCGTTCCCCGCGTAGGCGACAGCGGTCGCCGAAAGGGCGACGACGATCGTGGCGAGGGTGGCAAAGACGGTCCGGCGCACGCCGAATGGCATCGTATAGAGCGTGGAAGCGCGGAGTCAGGTGGACCTACCGGCCCAAGTGACCGATCCGTTCGAGGTCTTCGTGAACGGCGTTCCGCAGCAGAGAGGGCGAGATTTCGAACAGGTGGGACGGTCCCTCGTCTTCACCCACGAGCTGAAGGCGGAGGGGCGCCTCGGCTTCTGGCGGTGGACGAGCCTCTTCTTCGGCGTGGCCGGGACGTACCGCAAGAACGACACGGTCGACATCGTCTACAGCGACGCCGGTCACCGGACGGTTGTCAGCCTGCGCCCGACTCCCTGCTAGCTTCGCGCCGTGACATTGCGTCGCGCTGCGGTCCCCGCGACCCTCACGCTCCTCATCCTCCTGTCGCTCCTTCTCCGGACGCGCCAGCTCGGAGCGAGCTTCTGGATCGACGAAGGCCTCTCGGTGGGCATCGCGCACCATCACTGGTCGTCGATCCCGGGGATCCTGAACCAGGACGGGTCGCCGCCCGCGTACTACCTGCTGCTCGGGCTCTGGATTCGCCTCTTCGGTGACGGCGAGCAGGCGACGCACACGCTGTCGCTGCTCTTCGGCCTCGGCTGCATCCCGCT
>DASYSN010000075.1:0-11172 GCA_036003305.1 Thermoanaerobaculia bacterium | reverse complement strand
GCGATCGCCGCCTGGTCGGCGAACGCCTCCAGGAAATTCGCGTCTTTTTGCGAGAAGAGGTGGCGCGCCTGCCGATGGTCGACGTAGATCGCGCCGGCGATCCGCTCCTTGATGATCAGCGGCACGCAGAGGATCGAGAGGATGTTCTCCGCGATCACCGACTCCGACTCGATGAACCGTTCGTCGGCGCGCGCGTCGGCCGACATGATCATCTGCCCCGTCTGGATCACTTCCTTGACGATCGATTGCGGCGAGCGCTTCGACCCGCCGTCCGCCTCGTTGATGTTGCGCACCACGCGCGTGCGAAGTGCGCTGGTGATCGTGTCGAGCAACAGGATCATGCCGCGCTCCGCCCGGAGGCGGCGGATGGCGAGATCGAGGACGCGGTTGAGGACGTCGTTCAGATTGAGCGACGAGTTGATGATCTTGACGACCTCGTACAACCCGACGACGTTCTGATCGGGCGTCCTGCCTGCCGGCTTGATGCGCAGGAGCGCGCCGCGCGCCCGTTCGAGGTCGTGCGTGGCGTTGAGCCGCTCGAAGATGCGGATCGCGTTGCGGATCGTCTGCGACGCTTCTTCCGGTTCCTCGCGCATGACGCCGAGGTCGAACAGGAGGCGCGCCAGCTCATAAGGCGTGTCGCACTCCTCGAACGCGAGGCGCGCCGATTCGAGCCGCTGCATCGCCGCGTCGCGCTGCCCCTGAAAGAAGAGGATCTTTCCCCAGATCCAGTCGTTCTTCCCCAGCGTGAAGCGGTCGGCCAGCGACTTGGCGACCTTCGCGCTCTTCTCCGCGAACTCGAGTGCCGCGTCGAGGTTGTTCTGCCGGAGAGCGAGGCCGGCAGCCGCGGTGTAGGCGCGGCCGAGACCCTGCTTCGTGTTGTAGTGCTCGAAAATCGCGATCGCCCGCTGCAGGAAGGCGTCCGACTCCTCGATGTTGTCCCGCTCGTCCTCGATCGCGGCCCGTGCGTAGCACGCCTCGGCGATCAGGTCTTCGTCGCGCGTCCGCTCCGCCGCGGCGAGCGCCTTCTGCGCGTACTCCAGCGCCTTGACGATGTCGCCGCGCTTCTTCGTGAAGCGCGCCAGAGGCACATACACCGAGGAGCGCGAGGAACGCGCTTCGTCGAAGCCCTCGAGCGTGACGCAGCGCATGTAGCACTTCGCCGCGTCGTCCCACTTGCCGACCATCTCCAGCGCTTCACCGAGGTTCTCCAGCGCCAGTGCTTCGTTCTCGAGAGCGCCGATCTTCTGGTCGATCCGGACGCTCTTCTCGAAGAACTCCGCGGCGCTATGGAACTTGCCGCGGCCGAACTCGATGATGCCGACGTTGTTGTAGCAGGTGACGAGGTTCCAGAGGTCGCCCTCGGCCTCGGAGAGCTGCAGGTTTTTGTGGTAGTACTCGAGCGCGGTCTCCCAGTCGCCGAGCTTCCACAGCGTGTTGCCGAGGTTCGTGAGCGCCTTCTTCTTGAGCTGATCGGAGCCGACCAGGTCGCCGATGCAGTACGCGTCGAGAAAGATCTGCTTCGCGCGCTGCCAGTTCCCGAGGACGTACTCGATGATGCCCTGCGTGTTGCGGATGTAGCCGGCGACGACGTGCGGCGGTTCGTCCGCGAGCATCGCGCGCGCCTTCTCCGCCATCTCGCTCGCGAGCTCCATGTTGTCCTTCTCGCGATAGATGCCGGCGATGCGGTTCATCATCTCGGCGACGTCGCACTTCTGCGCGAGCTGCTCGTAGATGGCGAGCGCGTTGTCGTAGTACGACATCGCGGAGTCGTGCTCGCCGCGATTGTTGAGAACCTTGCCGATCTTCTTCATCACGCGCGCAACGTCGACACTCGGCCCCGCTCCGTTGCTCCGCACCTGGAACGACTTGAGGAGGAACTGCAGCGTCTGCATCGCGTCGCGCGAGTCGTTGTTGCGGTAGTAGGCGTCGGCGAGCTTCTCGCGCACTTCGGCCTTCTGCGATTCGTCCGCGCCGGAGAGGTCGAGCAGCTCCAGCGCCGTCCGGTAGAACTCCGTCGCCTCGGCGTGCGCCAACGAGCGCGTCGCGATGTCGCCCGCCTCGACGGCGTAGCGGATCCCCTTCTCCGCTTCGTTGGCGCGCGCGAAGTGATACGCGATCTGGCCGACGAGCTGCGACGATCCCGCCTCGAGCATCGGCTCGAGCGCGTTCCCGACGCGGAGATGCAGCTCGCTCCTCCGCTGGTCGGTCATGCCGTTGTAGATCGAGTCGCGCAGGTGCATCTGCGGGAACGTGATCACCGAGCCGGTGGTCGATTCGTCGAGGAGTCCGGTCGAGACCACCTCGCGCAACAACTCGTACGTTCGCTCCGGCGAGAAGTCGGAAACTTTCGTCAGCAGGTCGACGCTCGACACCTCGCCGAGGACCGCCGCGGCTTCGAGCAGCGAGCAGCCGTCGTCGTGCAGCGCGTCGGCTTTCTCCATCAGGATCGCGGCGGCGCCGCCGGGGATGCGCAACGCGCGCACGCGCTCCATGTCGACGGTCCAGCCGGTCGGCTGCCACTCGAGATAGCCGTGCGCGATGAGGTAATCGAAGATGCGGCGGATGTTGAGCGGCGAGCCGGACGACTCCCAGAACATCCAGCGCACGAATTCGTCGCCGAGCGATTCGCCGAGGAGCGACTCGACGTGCTCGTGGACGAGAGCTTCGGTCAGCGGCTCGATCCGGATGATCGGAAAGCCCGTCTCCTTCGCGCGCTGCTCCCAGTAGGCGTTCGTCTCGGCGCTGCCGTTGTTCTCCTGCAGCGTGAGCGTACCGATGACGAGGAGCTGGTTGTGTTTCGCTTCGCTGACGAGGAACGCGAAGAGGTCCGCGGTCGACGGGTCGGCCCACTGCAGGTCTTCGATGACGATGATGAGCGGCGTGCCGCTCGTGTCGCTCCCGGCGCTCAGGAATCCGTACATGTCCTGCATCGACTGCACGATGTGGTTGTAGAGCCGGTACTTGTCGCCTTCGTGCGGACTGCCGCCGCCGCCCGGACGAAGAATGCGCCGGATCTCCTCGCCCGCGTCGGTGTCGGGATTCACCGCGCTGACGAGCTGCCGGAAGATGTCGAAGAACGGCGCGTAGATCGTCTTGCGGTTGACGGGACAACGTCCGCTGAAAACGCGTGCGCCGTCGAGTTGCGCACGCAATGTGACGTCGCGGACGATGCGGCTCTTTCCGGAGCCTTCCGCGCCGGCGATGATGACGCCGCCGCCGCTCTCCCCGCGCGCCTGCGCGATCAGCGACATCAACTGATTCACTTCCGTGCCCCGTCCGATGAGCGGCGCCGCGTAAAGTTCGCCGCGGCCGAGGAGGAGCTCGCCCGTCGGAACGCTGTGTCCGGAAACCTCGGACACCGCAAAGAGCAGGGCGGCGGCCGAAGCGTAGCGATGCCGCGGATCCTTCTCGAGGAGCTTGAGGATGATCTCCTCGAGCTCCGACGGCACCTGCGGATTGATCGATGACGGCGGCCGGATCTCTTCGTCGAGGTGCATGCGGATGACGTCGATCGGCGCTTTTCCGTACCCCGGCAGCGCGCCGGTCACCGTCTCGTAGAGCGTCATGCCGAGGGCGTAGAGATCGGCGCGCGAATCGACGCGATCCTGTTTCAACACCTCGGGTGCCATGTACTGAAGCGTCCCGCGAATTTGGCGGTCGAGCACCTGCCGCGACGCGATCGCCAGGCCGAAGTCCATCAGCTTCGCGCGACCGGTCTCGTCGATCAGGATGTTGGACGGCTTCAGGTCGAGATGGACGATGCCACGGCGGTGGATGTAGTGGAGCGCCGAGGCGATCTGCAACACGACGTCATAGAGCGCGTTCCAGTTCTTCCCGTCGAAGAATTCCGAAATCCGCCGGCCGTGGACGTACTCCATCGTGAAGTAGGGGTAGCGGTCGTCGACCAGGCCGTAGTCGAAGACCTTCACGATGTTCGGGTGGTCGAGCTCTGCGACCGTCGCGAACTCAGCCTCGAACCTGAGGCGCTGCTGCGGCTCGGATAGCTCGTGCCGCAACACTTTGATCGCCTCGTCGCGGTCGTCCGAGGCGTCGAAGACCCGGTAGACGAGCGTTCCCGGTGACTCCTTCAGGACACTGCGGAGCTGAAAGCGCGGGGGAAGCGGCACCGCAAGGGGAAGCTGCTCGGTCGTCATTTGTCGTTTTGTAACAGGCTCAGAATATAACCCATTTGACCGGTGGCGGGTCAAAATTGCGTCCAGTAGCTCATCCGTGTCGTAATCCTTGCGCCACGTGTAAGTTTCGACCGTCGTGTAGAATGCGACGCGGTCCATGCCGGAGGTTCCGCAGGCGTTCGAAAGGTTCGAAACGGTTCGCATCCTCGGGAAAGGGGGAATGGGGACTGTTTACCTCGCCCGCGACAAGACCCTCGGCCGCCAAGTCGCCTTAAAGGTACTGAACGCCGACGAGATGGTTTCGGAAGACCGCCGAAGCCGCTTCCTGCGCGAGGCGAAAGCGGCCGCCGCGATCCGGCATCCCAACGTAGCAACCATCTATGAGGTCGACGAGACGGCCGACGGCCAGCCGTTCATCGTCATGGAGTACTGCGAGGGGGAAACGCTCTCCCAGCGGCTCCGACGCCGCGCCCTCGATACGGCCGAGTTTCTCGCGATCGCCCGCCAGATTGCCTCGGGGTTGGCCGCGGCGCACGCAAAGGGGCTCGTCCACCGCGACATCAAGACGGCCAATGTCATCATCGAGCCGACCGGCGCGGTGAAAATCCTCGACTTCGGGCTCGCGAAGTTCCTGCCGCGGGACGACCTGTCGCAGAAGCTCACCTTCGAGTCGACGAGCGGCCATTTCTTCGGAACCTTGCACTACCTCTCGCCCGAGCAGGCGCGCGGGCAACAGGCGGACGCGCGTAGCGATCTCTTCTCGACCGGCGTGGTCCTCTATCAGATGGCGTCGGGGCACCTCCCCTTCAACGCCGACGCGCCGCTGATGGTGCTCGAGAAGATCCGCGACTCGGAACCGGAGCCATTCACGGCGCTCGATCCGACGTTTCCCCAGGCGGCGGCGCGGATCATCGGCAAGCTGCTGCAGAAGAATCCGGACGACCGCTATCAGAACGCGGCCGACCTGGCGCACGACCTCGAGGAGATCGACACGCCGACGCTCCGATTTTCGGCGACGTCGCGCAGCACCATCGGCCGCACGATGCGCCGTCCGTCATGGACGAAGCTCGCGGCCATCGTCGCCGCGTTCATCGTGATCGGCGTCGCGATTTACTTCATCCGGCTGCGGAACGAGAAGACCACGGCGGCCGAAGTGCCGCCGGCGCCGCAAGCAGCGGGGCCGATCCGCTCGATGGCGGTGCTGCCGCTCGACAATCTCGCGAACAACCAGGCGGACGAGTTCCTGTCGGTCGGCATCGCCGACGCGCTCGTGACGAAGCTGCAGAAGATCCCTTCGCTGCAGGTGCGGCCGACGTCGGCCGTTCGCGACCTGAAGAACCAGAAGCTCGACGTGAAATCGGTCAGCGAGAAACTCGGTGTCGACGGCGTTCTCGAAGGGCGCTTCCTCGCCGCCGGCGACCTGGTGCGGGTCACCCTGCAGCTCACCGACGCGCGTAGCGGCTACAACGTCTGGGCCGATTCGATCGACGGGAAGCGCAGCGACCTCCTGAAACTGATCGACGACGTGTCGTCGAAGACGGTGACCGCGCTCAATACGAAGCTCGGCACGCCCGAACCTTCTCCGCGCGCCTCGGAAGCGCGGTCGTCCAATCCGAAGGCGTTCGAGGAGTATCTGAAGGCCCGCGCGCTCACCGGCAGCTTCGCGCCTGCCGATTTCGCCGCGCAGATGAATCACTACAAGCGCGCGATCGAGCTCGATCCGACGTTCGCGGGGGCCTACGCGAACCTGGCGCTCGCGATCGCCATCGGCACCGCACGCGGGCAGATCGCCGATCCGGCGGCGCTCGCGAAGGCGGAGTGGTACGCGCGCCAGGCGGTGCGTCTCGACCCGAACCTCGCGGAAGCGCATCTAGCGCTCGGACGGGTGTTCGTGCGTATGCCGGGCCGCTTTCGCGAGGCCACGCGGGAGAACCTCGCTGCGCTACGCCTCGGTCCGAACGATACCGGCGGGATCTGGGTGCTCGCGTCGTATTTCGTCTCGACCGGAGATCTGCAGAAGGCGCAGTGCCCGCTCGACCGTCTCGTGCGCCTCGATCCGGAGTCGAGCGAGGCGAAGACGCGCGGGTACCTCAATCTCAACATGATCGATCCGGAAGGCGCGCTCGACGCCGCGAAGTACGCGCTCGCCTCGAAGGACACCGAGCTCGCCGGCCATGACATCCGCGGCTACGCGTTCATCCTCCTCGGCAACCTACCCGACGCCGAGCGCGAAGCCGCCGCCGCGACCGCGCTCGTCCCGAAGAGCTATCTCGGCAAGAGCCTTCACGCGATGATCGCGGCGGCGCGCGGCGATCGTCCCGCGTGCGAAGCGCTGCTGCAGTCGTTCAACGACGACGCGAACCACAACCACTGGGCCGCCGTCCGCGTCGCATTCTGCTACGCCAAGCTCGGCGACAACGCCAAAGCGATCGAGTGGCTGCGCAAGGCCTACGACAACGGCCAGCACAGCTGGTACTCCCTCGTGAAGCACCCCTGGCTCCAGCCCCTGCAAACCGACCCCGAGTTCCAGAAGATCCTCGGCGCCATCAAGGCCGACCTCGACGACGTCCGCGACGACGTCATCGGGGTGGATCAGCTGATTTGCAAGTGACTTCGTCGCCTCAACTGCTGCCTTTCCGGTAAACGTCCTTCCGGTCCGCAATCCGAACGATGAAGACGACGAGTATCTCGTCCTGAATCTCGTAAACGATCCGGAAGTTGCCCTGGCGGATGCGGTACTTCTCACTTGTGCCGGATAACTTCTCGACGCCCGCTGGACGGGGGTTCGCCGCGAGCGCCTCGATGCGATGAACGATTCGCTGGCGGTCCTTCTTGCCGGCGATGTTCCCGAGCTCTTTCGCCGCCGAGGACTTGATGAGGACTCTATAACTTGCCACTTCGCCGCAACCTCAAAACGACGGCTTCGAAATCGAGGTTCGGTTCGCGGCGCCGCTTCTCGAAAGCTTCGAGATCGGAAGCGTCCTCCGACAGCGTCTGGCGGACCGCGTCGTTGACGACGTCGGAGATCGATTTCTCGGTAGCCGCGGCCTTCAAGCGAAGGGCGCGGTGAATGTCGGGATCGAAATAGATCGTGGATCTCTTCGGGGCAGCCATGGAGACATCATAACGTCATGACGCTACAACGTCGAATGAGATCCCACGCGAACGGGCGCGCGAGAAGGGCGGACGAGGCGTCCGCCCCTCCGGGAGAAAGGCCCCTAGTGGCCCCGCGCGTACTCGATGCCTTCGTCGACCTGCGCGATGGCGCGGTCGATGATCTCCATGGCGCGCTCGCGGTGGCCGCCTTTGTCGGCGACGGCGGCGCGGAGCTCGGTGCGCGTGGCGCGGAGCTGATCGCGCGCGGCAACCATGTGGTTCTGCGCGGCGTGTACACGTCCGGCGACGAAGCTGGCGGCGAGAAGGACGACGAGTGCGAATGTCGGAAATAGACGGTTCTTCATGATCGCCTCCTTCTCTAATGCGAAGCCGCGAAGTTGATCCCGGCCTGTACTTCGCCGATGGCCTGGTCGACGAGCTCCATCGCGCGTTCCTTATGGCCGCCTTTGTTCGAGTTGGCCGCCTGGAGCTCGGAGCGCGCGGAGCGCAGATGATCGAGCGCCGCCTGCATGTGCGGCTGTCCGCCGGTTGCACATCCGGCCGTGTAACCAAGCACGACGACGAGAATGGCGAGAAGAGCAAAGATGCCTCGAGACTTCATACGTCTCCTTCTTCCCCTGTCAGCAGTTCGTTTTCCCGGGCTTTCCTTCGGTCACCTCGAACATCCGCCGCAGTGCGCGCTCGGCCGGAACGCGAACATCCTCGGGGACGTCGATCTCGTATTTCATGTCGCGCAGTGAGTCGCGGACGTCCTCCAGCGACGTCACCTTCATGAACGTGCAGAGCTTGCAACCCTTGACGAATGTCTTGTCGGGGACTTCCATCGCGAGACGGTCACTGAGGCCGCATTCGGTGACGACCAGGAACCGCTTCGCCGGCCGCTCCTTCGCGTACTTCACCATCCCGCTTGTCGACAGCACGGCGTCCGCGAGCTTCGCGACGTCCGGCCGGCATTCGGGGTGGACCAGGATCTCGAGCTCCGGATCGTTCTCGCGGATCCGGCTCACCTCCTCAGGCGTGATCTGCTGGTGGACGTAGCAGAAACCTTCCCACGGAATGACGTTCTTCTCGGGCACCTGCTGAGCTACGTGGTTGGCAAGATTGCGGTCGGGCACGAAGAGGATGTTCTCGTTCGGGAGCGACCGCACGACCTTCGCCGCGTTCGCCGACGTGCAGATGATGTCGGAGAGCGCCTTCACCGCCGCCGTGGTGTTCACATAACTGACGACGGCCAGATCGGGATATTGCTTACGCAGCTCTTCGATGCGCGCCTTCAGATCCTCGGCGGGCGCCGAGTCGGCGAGCTGGCATCCGGCGAGGAGGTTCGGCAGGAGCACGGTACGTGTCGGATTGAGGATCTTCGCCGTCTCCGCCATGAAGTGGACGCCGCAGAAGTCGATGACGTCGGCGTCCTTGACCTTCGACGCCATCAGCGCCAGCTCCAGCGAATCGCCGACGAAATCGGCGACCTTGAGGATCTCGGGACGGTAGTAGTTGTGGGCGACGATGACCGCGTTGCGCTGCGCCTTCAACGCGCGAATCTCGGCGTGCAGCGACTCGAACTCCCGCACGTCCTCCTCGGTGTAGTCGTACGTCGCGACGCGGCTCAGCTCTTCGTAAAGTGTGGCCATTCTGGCTAACGGGACTCCTTCACTTTAGCAACTTCAACACCACGACGGTCGCTCCCCATCCCCCACCCGACCCGTCGGCATCGTGATACGCCTCGACGAAGTCGAGCGTCTGGAGCAGCGACTGCACGTTCTCCCGCTGGACGCCGATTCCGCGGCCGTGGATCAGCCGCACCTGCCGGAAGCCGCGGCGTCTCGCCTCCTCCAGGTACTCGCGCGTCACGTCGCGGATCTCGTTGGGACGAAAGGGATGCAGGTCGAGCGTGTCTTCGATCGGGATCTCGAGCGGCTCGTCCTCACCGTCCTTACCGTCCTTCACCGGGCGCGATTATGCGATACTCTCGGCCTCAAACTCACGGCGAGGAACCCCCGAGGAACCCCATGGTCCTGTTCAATCACGCGACGCGGGAGATGACCGCGAAAATCGTCTACTACGGCCCCGGGCTGTGTGGAAAGACGACGAATTTGATGGTCATCTTCGACAAGCTCGACCCAAAGCAGAAGGGGAAGATGCTCTCGCTCGCGACGAAAACCGACCGCACGCTCTTCTTCGACCTCCTTCCGGTCGACATCGGCAAGGTCGGCGCGTTCAACCTGAAGATCCAGCTCTACACGGTCCCAGGGCAGGTCTTCTACAACGAGACGCGAAAGCTGGTGCTGAAAGGCGCCGACTCCGTCGTCTTCGTCGCCGACTCGCAGCCCGCGATGGTCGAGGCGACCCGTGAGTCGTTCGCGAACCTGCTCGAGAATCTCGAGGAGAACAACCTCGACCCGAACGACATCCCGATCGTCATCCAGTACAACAAACGCGACATCCCCGGCGTGCTGCCGGTCGACGCGCTGCAGGAAGCCCTCGGGTTCGAAGGCTATCCGTACACCGAGGCGGCGGCGATCAAGGGCGAAGGGGTGATGGAGACGTTCAAGCTCGTCTCGAGAATCACCGCGAAGCACCTGATGAACCGTCTGAAGGGCGGCAAGGAGGCAGCTCCGAAGAAGGTGCCGACTGCGCCCGGCGTGGAGAAGACTGCGCCGAAACCGGCGCCGGTCGTCGAGACGCGTGCGCCGGAGCCAGCGCCGGCATTCGCGAGCAGCACTCCGGTTGCTGAGGAAGTGCCGATCAACCCGTTCGCCGACTCGATGGTGAGCGACTCCGGATACGAGGCGATGGAAGAAGTCTCGCTCGAGCAACTGCTCGAAGGACGCGAGCGTCCGGCCACACTCTCGGGCGCCGTCCCGGTGCCGCTCGAAGCTCTCGAAGAGATCGAAGAGCTGGCGCCGGAAGAGGTCGTCGACGAACCGGCGGTTGCGGTCGCCCTCGCCGACGAGCCGTCGCCGATGGTCCATGCGGGCGCGGACGATCGCGTCATGGCGCTCGAAGCGGAAGTCCAGCAACTGAGGTCGCGGCTCACCATCATGCGCGACGAGCAGCGCACCGCGCTCGAAGCGATCCTGCGCGAGCTGAACGACCTCACCGAGCGCGTCCGCGCCCAACTCGAAGCGTGAGCTGTCTCACGGCGCCGCCCGCGCGGCGCCGCTAAATTTGCGGTCACAACCAACGGAGGACAAAACCACATGCGCCGTACTCTCCCGATTTTTCTCACCGCCGCAGTTCTCTTTGCCGGCTGCAGGGCGAAGGAAGCGTTCGACAAAGCCGACATCGCGCACGAGCTGAACAAGAGCGGCAGCACCCGCGATCTCATCAAGGACGTCGCCAACGATCGGTACACCCCGCCGAAAGACGGCCGCCTCACCGACTCCCAGGTGCAGATGTACCTGAAGGTACGCGACCACGAGAAGGACATCGCGCAGGTCGCGAAGAAGCAGGCGCAGGAGCACGCCGAGGCCGCGAAGAAGGCCGGCGACAAGTCGATCACCGGCATGATGGAAGGCTTCAAGACCCTCGCTTCGGCCGCCGACATGGCGACCGCCGACATCCGCGCCGCGAAGGATCTTCACTACAACACGCAGGAGTACCTCTGGGTGAAGGGGCAGATCATGGCCGCGAGCGTCTCGGCCGTGACGCAGAAGCTCACCGAGGCGACCGGCGCGCAGATGGACGCCGCGTACACCCAGATGAAGAAGGCGTACGACGAGGCGAAGGACGAGCAGACCAAGAAGATGTACGCCGACATGCTCGCCGGCTACGACAAGTCGAAGGCCGAGATGGCGCAGAACAAGGAGAAGGAAGAACCCGCCGTCACGTACAACCGCCAGCTCCTCTCGAAGTACGAGAACGCGCTGAAGGCCTACACGAACGAGATGGCCAAGTGGGAAGACAAGCCCGGCGAAGC
>DASYSN010000074.1:0-2682 GCA_036003305.1 Thermoanaerobaculia bacterium | reverse complement strand
TGCGCGCGCTAGCGATTGCCGTCGCGCCAGCCGTCCTACTCGGCAGTTGGATCGTGTTCGCGCGAGCGCATGGACTGATCGACTCGTACGCCCGAGGAGGGACGCCGTTCGTCTGGTCGACCGGGACGTTGGCAAGCATCGCAAGACAGGCCAGCTATCACGCGTACTACCTGCCGTGGCTCGCCGTCCTCGCGCCGCTCGCGTTTGCGAAGCGTTGGAAGCGCGCGGCTCTGCCGCTGCTCGTCGCGGCGGGATCGATCGCCTACATCCTCTTCTTCTACATGCACCCCGACGCGAACCGCGATCTCTGGATCGCCGTCTCGGCCGAGCGCGTGCTGCTCACTCCGCTCGCCGCTCTCGCTGTTGCGGCGGCAGCAGCGAGTGAGTAGAGTCGCGGCGCATGGCGTGGTTCCGCAAGGAAAAGAAGCCGAGAGAGCTCTCCCCCGAAAAACAGACCGCGATTCCGGAAGGGTTGTGGGTCAAATGCGATGACTGCAAGGAAATCGTCTATCGCAAGGAGGTGGAGGCGAACCTCAACGTCTGTCCGAAGTGCGGATACCACTTCCGGATCTCGGCGCGCGAGCGGTTCGAGATCCTCTTCGACGACGGCAAGTACAAGGAGTTCGCCTCCGACATCCGCTCCGGCGACCCGCTGGAGTTCCGCGACACGAAGCGCTACCGCGACCGGCTGAAGGTCTACGAAAACCGGGTCGGCAAGGGCGACGCGGTGCTTTGCGCCGAGGGAAAACTGGAAGGGATGCCGGTCGTCGTCTGCGCCATGGAGTACAACTTCATGGGCGGCTCGATGGGATCGGTCGTCGGCGAGAAGATCACGATCGCCGCCGAACGCGCCCTCGACAAGAAAGAGCCGTTCATCATCGTCTCGTGCTCGGGCGGCGCCCGCATGCAGGAGGGAATCCTCTCGCTGATGCAGATGGCGAAGATCTCCGCGGCGCTGGCGCGGCTTGCCGAGGCGGGCCTCCCGTACATTTCGATCCTCACCGATCCGACCACGGGCGGCGTCACCGCCTCGTACGCGATGCTCGGAGACCTCAACATCGCCGAGCCGAAGGCGCTGATTGGCTTCGCCGGACCGCGCGTCATCGAGCAGACGATCCGCCAGACGCTCCCGGAAGGCTTCCAGCGCGCCGAGTTTCTCGTCGAGCACGGAATGGTCGACTTGATCTCGCCACGCAGCGAGATGAAGCCGGCCCTCGGGCGTTTCCTGCGGATCTTTTCGGGCAAGTGACGGTGAAACCGTCATCCTGAGCGGAGCGAAGGATCTCCAAATGCCGAACGCCTGCAATTCTGAGATCCTTCGCCGTCTTCGCGGCTCAGGATGACGGATTCACTCACTTGGCTCGACGGCCTCCAGGGCACCGGCATCCGGCCGGGGCTCTCGCGCATTCGCGCACTGTTGCGTGAGCTGAAGCACCCGGAGCGCGCGTACCGTTCCATCATCGTCGCGGGGACGAACGGGAAGGGCTCGACGTCGGCGATGATCGAGTCGATCGTTCGCGCTTCCGGCGTCCGCACCGGCTTCTATACGTCGCCGCACCTGGTCGACATCCGCGAGCGGTGGATGATCGACGGCGCGATGATCGATCCCGCGCTCCTCGACCGCTCGATCGATGAGCTGCGCGCCGCTGGCGACCGCGCCGGCATCGTCCCGACGTACTTCGAGGCGCTCACGGTGGTCGCGTTCATCGCCTTCGCGCGCGCGGGCTGCGAGCTCGCGGTGCTGGAGGTCGGGATGGGCGGCCGCCTCGACGCGACGAACGTCGTCAAACCGATCGCCTCGGTGATCACCCCCATCGGCCTCGATCACCAGGAGTTCCTCGGCGAGACGATCGCGAAGATCGCGTTCGAAAAGGCGGGCGTCATCCATCGCGGCGCGGTCGTGCTGACGTCGAACGAAGACGAGCGGGTGCTCCGCGCGCTCCGCCGCCGAGCCGAGAAGTTCGGCAACCGCTTCATCGTCGTCCGCGACGAGCACGACACGCCGCTCGCCGGCGCGTTCCAGCGGCGGAACGCCGCGCTTGCCGTCGCCACCGCCCGCGCCCTCGGTATCGACGACCGTGCGATCGAAGCCGGCGTGAAGAACACGCGCTGGCGCGGCAGGCTCGAATGTCTCCGCATCGGCGACAAACAAATCTGGATCGACGGCGGCCACAACCCGCATGCCGTCGCGGCGACGGCGCCATTCATCGGCGCCAACATCCCGCGGCCGCGTCTCCTCGTCTTCGGGATCATGAGCGATAAAGACGTTCACGCCGTCACCGGCACGCTTTTCCCGCTTTTCGACCGCGTCATCACGACCGAGCCGTACCCGCCGCGGTCGGTTCCCGCCGATTCGTTTCCAGGGGCAACGGCGATCACCGATCCGGACGAGGCATTCCGCGCCGCGCTGGCTTCCGAAGAGCGCTCGATCGTCGTCACCGGCTCGCTCTACCTTGCGGGCGCGGCACTCCGCTTTTTCGATAAGATCGCCGTATGACGACGATCAATGCCGACCGCGCTGCCGCGGCGATGGGACACGAATTTCTGCAGAAATCCCTCGCCGAAGTCGACCCGCAGATCGCCGACGCGATCGCGATGGAGACGCGCCGGCAGAACGACACGCTCGAGCTGATTGCGTCCGAGAACCACGTCTCCCGCGCCGTCCTCACGGCGATGGGCTCG
>DASYSN010000073.1:0-2404 GCA_036003305.1 Thermoanaerobaculia bacterium | reverse complement strand
GCCGGCGCGTTCGGCGGCTGGACGGCTCTGCAGCTCCAGCAGCTCGGCGCGCGGGTGACGCTCGTCGACGCGTTCGGCGCGGGGAACACGCGCTCGAGCTCCGGCGGCGAGACGCGGGTCATCCGCGCCATCTACGGGCCGGACCGGATCTACGTCGAGATGGTGCGGCGCGCGTATGAGCTGTGGGACACGCTGCCCGAATCGGTGTACGTCGAGACCGGCGCGCTTTGGATGATGCACGGCGACGACGGCTACGTTCGATCGGCGGTTCCGCTCCTGCGAGACAACGGATTCGCGATCGATCAGCTCGCGATCAACGAGGGAGCGAAGCGCTGGCCGCAGATCAACTTCGACGGCGTGCGGTCGGTCTGGTTCGAGCCGCGCGCAGGGGCGCTGTCGGCGAGGCGCGCATGCGGCGTCGTGCGCGATTCATTCGTCAGGAACGGCGGTACGTTCCGGATCGAATCGGTGAAGCCGGAGGAGCTGATCCGACGCGGCGAAGCGGATGCGTACGTCTTCGCCTGCGGCCCTTGGCTCGGCAAGCTCTTTCCCGACGTCGTCGGCGATCGCATCCAACCGACGCGGCAGGAGGTCTACTACTTCGGGACGCCGGCCGGTTCCGATCGTTTCTCGCAGCCGCACTTCCCGATCTGGATGGATTTCGCGGAGCGGATCGTCTACGGCATCCCCGACATCCAAGCGCGCGGCTTCAAGGTCGCCGACGACACGCGCGGCGAACCGATCGATCCGTCGGGCGACAATCGGACGCCGAGCGCCGACGGCATCGCCCGCGCTCGGCAACTCCTCGCGCAGCGCTTTCCCGAATTGGCAGACGCGCCGCTCATCGCATCCGAGGTTTGCCAGTACGAGAACAGCCCCGACGGAAACCTGATCGTTGACCGGCATCCGCACGCGAACAACGTCTGGATCGCGGGCGGAGGGTCGGGGCACGGCTTCAAACTGTCGCCGGCCGTCGGTGAGCTGGTGGCGCAGGCGATCGTGAACGGAAAGGACGTTCCTGCGATCTTCGCGTTCGACCGGTTGCGGACCGCGCCGCACGAAACGCAGTTCGAAAGAACCACCGGGTAGGGAAACACCCCGCTGGCGGCTCTCCTAGAAGGGTCCTATGAGAGACAAACTTCGCGTACTCATCTGCGGTACCGGCAACGCTGCGCACGTTTTCAGTGCGGTCGCTTCCTCGCACGAGCATGTCGAGGCGCGCGTATTGATCCTCAACGCCGTCCGCGCGAACGAGTGGGCGGAGATCGCAGCGGTCAGTCACCTCACTGCCACCTCGCCCGGTGAACTGTTCGAGTCGAAAGGACTCACGATCACCAGCGACCCGGAGGTGGCGGCGCGCGACTGCGACATCGTCATCATCTCGATCCCCTCGTTTCTGCACCTGCAGTACCTCGAAGCGCTCGCCCCTTACCTCCCGGCCGGGTGCGTCATCGCCGGTTTTCCCGGCGGAAACGGGTTCGAGTTCGACGTGCGCAAGGCGTTCGGCGATCGCTACGACTCCACGCTCTTCATCAACTTCGAGTCGCTGCCGTGGATCTGCCGCAGGAACGAGTTCGGCCGCACCGCGCGCATCGCCGGCACCAAGTCCCGGCTCATCGCCGCCATGCACGGCGATCCGGCCCAGGCGCGCGTCGCCGATCCGATCGGCGCTCTGCAGGAGCTCCTGGGCGAAAACCCGAAGCTCGCGATCACCGGTCACCTCCTCGGCATGACCCTTCTCTCCGTGAATGCCTACAGTCACCCGCCGATGATGTTCGGCCGCTGGAAGGACTGGAACGGCAAGGGTCTCCCGGAGGCGCCGCTCCTTTTCGAGGAACTCGACGCGGAGACCGCAACGCTGCTCGGAGACATCAGCGCCGAGGTCGTCGCGACGAGCCGGGCGATCATGCGCGAGCATCCCCACGTCGACCTCTCGCAGGTGATCCCGATGTACGACTGGGACATCGCCTGCTACGGCAACGACATCGTCGACAAGACGAACCTGATGACCGCGCTGCGGACGAACCCGATCTACGCCGGGCTCAGACATCCGATGATCCGCCGCGACAACGGCGAGTACGTTCCCGATTTCCAGCACCGCTTCCTTTCCGAGGACGTGCCGTTCGGGCTCGTGGTCATCCGAGGCGTGGCGGAGCTGGCAGGCGTGCCGACGCCGCACCTGGACCGCGTGCTCCGCTGGTCGCAGGACGTGATGGGGCGCGAGTACCTGGTCGGAAACGAACTGTGCGGCCGCGACGTCGCGTACTCGCGCGCGCCGCAGCGTTACGGCTACACGCTCGACGACCTCCTGGTGTCCTGATTGAGCGTACCCACGGTCGCGATCGTCGGCCTCGGGCCGAAGGGTCTCCACTGCCTCGAGCGCCTCTGCGCCGAATACGCGGCG
>DASYSN010000072.1:0-7646 GCA_036003305.1 Thermoanaerobaculia bacterium | reverse complement strand
GTAGTGGTAGAGGTGAGCGAACCCGCTTCGCTCGCTGCGCCACACGAACGAGCCGTCGTCGAGCCACGCCGGCTCGTCGAGCGGCTCGACCCACGCCTTCGTCGTTTCGTGGATCAACGTCTTCGGCGTCCCGCCTGACGGCTCGACCTGGTCGAGATCGAGCCACGTCTGCTCGCGATTCTGGACCTGATACGTGAGCGCCTTGCCGTCCTTCGTCCAAGCCACGCGGACGATCAGGAAGTCGCCCGCGGTGTAGCGCTCGTTGTCGACCGTCGCGACCGCGCCGCCGCCCGCCGGCGCGACGAACAGCCGGACGTGCGGATTCGGATCGCCCGCCTTCGGATAGAACTGCGGCTCGGCGACCGGGTGATACGCAACCTGGTCGACGTTCGGATAGACCGGTACGCCCGCTTCATCCGTGCGGAGGAACGCGATGCGCGAAGAGTCCGGGCTCCACCAGAACCCCAGCTTCGTGCCGCGGCCGTAAACCTCCTCCTCGTACACCCAATCAAGGTTGCCGTTGAGGATCGTGGAACTGCCGTCGGTCGTGATCTGCCGCTCATGCGCGGTGGCCAGATCGATCGTGTACAGGTTGTTCCCCCGCACGAACGCCACCCACTTCCCGTCCGGACTGAACGCCGGCAACTCCTCGGCTGCCGGTGTCGACGTCAGCCGCGTCGCGTTCTGCTTCGCAATCGAATAGAGGAACAGATCACCCGCGACCTCGATGACGACGGCGCTCTTCTTCGCATCGAACTGGAGTGACGTCGATTTCGACGCACTCGCCGCCTGGTCGGCCGAAACGCCGGCCTGCTCGAGTGCGTGTGCCAGCGCGGCGTGATCGAAGAACGGCTGCACGCTGCCGCTCTTGACGTCGAAGCGCTCCCACTCGACGAGCTTTCCCTTGGCGTCGCGCTTCGGCCAGATGAACGTGGAATCGTCCAGCCAGTCGAACCCGCTTTGCACCGCGCCGGAGAAGTAGACCTTGGTGGTCGGGTCGTAGATCGTTTCGAGCGTGAGCTGCTTCCGCTGAGCAAGGGCGGAAGCAGCGATGAGAACGACGAGTGTGAGCAGTGCGGCGCGTTTCATGCCGCGATCAACTGGCGAAGGACGAACGGGAGAATCCCGCCGTGCACGTAGTAGTCGACTTCGATCGGCGTATCGATCCGCACGATCACGTTGACGTCCTGCGTCGTGCCGTCTTTTCGCCGGATCCTCAGCGTCGCCTTCTGCCGCGGGCGGAGGTTGCTGCTGATGCCGGTAACGTCGAACGACTCCGTACCGTCGAGCCCGAGCGTCTGCGCGTTCGTTCCCTCCTCGAACTGCAGCGGGAGGACGCCCATGCCGACGAGATTCGAACGATGGATACGCTCGAAACTCTGCGCGACGACTGCGCGGACGCCGAGGAGCTTCGTGCCCTTCGCGGCCCAGTCGCGGGACGAGCCGGTGCCGTACTCCTGGCCGGCGAGAACGACGAGCGGCGTCCCTTCCTTCTCATAGCGGATCGACGCGTCGTAGATGTCCATTCGTTCGCCGGATGGCTGATGTGCCGTCACGCCGCCTTCGACGCCCGGCACCATCAGGTTCTTGATGCGGACGTTCGCGAACGTGCCGCGAGTCATGACGCGGTCGTTGCCGCGGCGCGAGCCGTAGCTGTTGAAGTCCTCGACCTTGACGTCCTGCTCGACGAGATAACGGCCGGCCGGCGACTTCGGCTTGATCGAGCCCGCGGGGCTGATGTGATCCGTCGTCACCGAGTCGCCGAAGATCGCGAGAGCGCGCGCGCCGGTGATGTCGGCCGCCTTCCCCGGCTCCATGCCGAAGTCGGTAAAGAATGGAGGTTCCTGGATGTACGTCGAGGACGAATCCCAGGAGTACAGCATGCCGGCGGATGACGGGATCTCGTTCCAGAGCGGGTTCTGCTCCGCGAAGCTCGAGTAGAGGCGGCGGAAGTCGTCCGGATCGAGCGCCTTCGCCATCATCTCGCGGATCTCGTCCGTCGTCGGCCAGATATCCCTCAGATAGACGTCCTGACCGTCTTTGCCGGAACCGATCGGCTCGTGAATCAGGTCGATGTCGATGCGGCCGGCGAGCGCGAACGCGACGACCAGCGGCGGCGACATCAGGAAGTTCGCGCGGATCGACTGATGCACGCGCGCCTCGAAATTGCGGTTGCCGCTGAGCACGGACGCGGCGACGAGGTCGTTTTTGTTGATCGCATCTTCGACGTTCGGATCGAGCGGACCGGAGTTGCCAATGCAGGTCGTGCATCCGTAGCCGACCGTGTAGAACCCGAGCTTGTCGAGGTACGGCTGCAGGCCGCTCTTGCGGTAGTACTCCGTCACGACACGCGATCCCGGCGCCAGCGACGTCTTCACGACCGGGCCGACGCGCAGCCCATGCTCGACCGCCTTCTTCGCCAGGATTCCGGCGGCGAGCATCACCGATGGGTTCGAGGTGTTGGTGCACGAGGTGATGGCGGCGATGAGCACATCGCCGTGATGCAGCCGCGCCACAGAGTGCGGGTTGTCGTCATTGATCGCGTCGGAAGAGACCCGGTCCGGCGTCGGACGATTGTTCATCATCTCGACTTCCGTCTCTTCGCTCGTGTTACGCGTGTCGTGCGCGCCCGGCGCCGTCTCCATCGCCTGCTCGCCGCCACCCGTAACCGCGCGGTTCATCCCCGCGCCGACGGTCGTGCGCACTTCGCGCGCGATCTCGTTTGCCGGCCGGCCGTAGCCGCCCGGAGGCGCCGCCTGCAGTTCGTTGATGAACGCCTGCTTGAGCTCCGTGATCTTGATGCGGTCCTGCGGCCGTTTCGGACCGGCGACGCTCGCCTTCACGGTGGGCAGGTCGAGCTCCAGGACCGTCGTGTAATTCAGGTCGCCCTTCTTCGGCATCCCGAAGAGGCCCTGCGCCTGGAAGTAGTTGCGGAACGCGGCGATCTGGTCGTCTGTACGGCCAGTGAGCCGGAGGTAATTGCACGTCTCCTCGTCGACCGGGAAGTAGCCCATCGTCGCGCCGTACTCCGGCGCCATATTCGCGATCGTGGCGCGGTCGGCGAGCGAGAGCGACGCGGCGCCTTCGCCGAAGTATTCGACGAACTTGCCCACTACCTTCGCCTTGCGAAGCATCTCGGTGATCGTCAGCACGAGGTCGGTCGCCGTCACGCCTTCCCGCAGCGAGCCGTTGAGGTGCACGCCGACGACGTCGGGCGTCAGGATGTAGACCGGCTGGCCGAGCATCCCCGCCTCTGCCTCGATTCCGCCGACGCCCCACCCGACGATGCCGAGGCCGTTGATCATCGTGGTGTGGGAATCGGTGCCGACGAGCGTGTCGGGATACCAGATGCCGTCCTTTTCCAGCACGCCGCGCGCGAGGTACTCGAGGTTGACCTGGTGCACGATCCCGATTCCCGGAGGAACCACGCGGAAGCCGTTGAACGCCTGCATCCCCCACTTCAGGAACTGGTAGCGCTGCGCGTTGCGCTTGAACTCGATCGCCATGTTGTGCTGCAGCGCGTCGGGAGTGGCGAAGAAGTCGACCTGCACCGAGTGGTCGATGACGAGATCGACCGGCACGAGCGGCTCGATGATCTTCGGATCGGCCTTCATCCGCTGCGCGGCGGAGCGCATGGCGGCGAGGTCGACCAGCAGCGGCACGCCGGTGAAGTCCTGCAGCAGGACGCGGGCGACCATGAACGGGATCTCTTCGCTCCGCTCCCCGTTCGGCTGCCAGTTCGCGAGCGTGCGAACGTCTTTTTCGGTGATCTTCTTACCGTCGACGTTCCGGAGCACCGCCTCGAGCACGATCCGGATCGAGACCGGGAGCTTCGAGACGGGTCCGATGCCCGCGGATTCGAGCTTGGGAAGGGAGTAGAACTGGCCGTGTGAGAAGGAGTCGAGCGTGTTGAAGGTGTTGTGAGACATCGCGTTCCGAGTCTATTGAGCGCGTGTCGGAGCGGTCAAGGAGACTCGTCACAGACAACCAGTCCTCCGTCCCCAGTCCTCGGTCCTCGGTCTCATCCTTCCGAGGACTGAGGACCGAGGACCGAGGACTGCTACTAATGCTTCACAGCGCGATGCCTTGACGCCGCGGGTGCCGCGCTCGGCAGCTCCGTCCGCAGTTGCGAGCCGTCGCTGTAGACCCACATCGAGAGCGCGTTGTCGCGGGTGTCGTAGTCGACCGCGGAGTCGAACGAGATGAAACAGCCGACGGTGCTCACCGGAGAGACCAGCACGGTGGTCGTCTCGCCGGTCGTGATGCTGCGGATCGTCCAGACCGGAATGCCGCCGAGGAGGCGCACCGTGTCGATGTTGTCGGACGACTGACCGAGCACCGAGTCGGCGCCGGTCGAGACGACGATCTTGTGCACGAAATTCTGCTCCGCGCGCTCGATCCAGTAGACGTTGCCGCTGTCGGCAGCCACGAGCATCGGAAGGCCGACCGTCGCCATCGGGATGTCACGCCGCGATGGCGACGAGATCGATGACAACGGCGTCGTGATGACGACCAGCACCTGCGGCGGCCCGTTGCGCCACGCGATCATCCAGCTCGTGCCGTTGACTCCCGCCGTGACGTTCGAGCCATCGTCGTTGAGGCCGGAGAGGAGGGCCGGCGCGGACGGCGTTCCGCTCGTGTCGATGGTCGTCGCGATCACCTGCGGGTGAGGCGTCCCGAGTGGCGTCTGCTGGAACGCGACGAGAAGCGTGTCGCCGGATGCGGCGATCGAGATCGAGTTGACCGTCGCCGACGACACCGGCACGTCGATCGTCGATCCGCGCTGGTTGCCGGCTGCGTCGAATCGCGCAACCTTCACCGACCGCGCCAGAGTGCCGTCGATCCAGGCGACCGCCGATCCGCCGTTGAGCTGCGTCGCCACGAACGAGTTCACGTAGCTCGTGAGCTGCCTCCGCGCCTGCGCCGTGGCGGTGTTGTCGACGAACTGCGTGAAGAGATTGTGGTTCTCGATGTACGTCAACTGATGGCCGCTGGTCGTGGCGACGAGCCGCTCATCCGTCTGCGGCGACGCCTTCAGCGTCAGGTCGGTGGGGGCGGAAGGAGACGTCGAGCCGCGCGCGATGAACTGCGAGGCGATCGTGCCGCAGCCGTGCGTCGAGAGGACGATCGTGCCGCGCGAGTTCGACGCCGCGCCGACCACCGCGCCGCTCATCAGCGTGAAGACCGCGCCCGGGTTGCCGCCGGAGATGCGCGTCGCGCGGGCGCTGAGGCCGGCGTCGCTCTGCATCACGAGGAAATCGCTCCCGTCGGGAACGATCGTCAGCCCGGTGGGCGAGGAGCTGTTGACGGTCTTCACCGTCCGATTGTTGAAGCTCGTGTCCGCCAGCAGCATGTCGACGCCGCCGCTGTCGCCGAAGACGACGGCGATCGAGGAGCCGTCGTTCGCCGCCGCCGCGATGTTTCCGTCGAGCGCCGGAAGGGTGATCGGATTCGTGACGATCTGCTGCGGAACGGCGAAGCCCGCCTTTAGGACGCCGCTGGTCCGCCAGATCGCGATCGCTGAGCTGCCGGCCTTGACCGCCGTCAAGAGCACCGCGTTGTCGGCGATCACGCCGGACGAGGCGACCGTGCCGTCGGGGCGCACCGTGGCGGAGAGCACCTTCGGGACGGCGTTCTGGTCGGCGCCGGGGCGGACGAACTCCGTCGTCAGGACGAGGTATTCGTTGCCGTCCCAGACGACCGCGGCCGAACCGCCGGTCCCGTTCTGTGTGGCGCCCGCGGCGTTCGCGTTCGAGACGCTGACGATCGGAGTGAGCGGGCCGAACGTCCCGTCGGGATGCACGAGACGCGTCGCTGTTCCGCCCGAGGAGTACTCGACGAGGAGGAAGTTCGTTCCGTCCGTGGCCATGACCGGATTGCCGATGACCTGATCGACGGTCGTCGGGATCTTCGTATAGCCGCCGTTGAGCGTGATCGGCGCCGTGGTGATGGCGCCGCTGCTGTTGCCGCCGAAGCTGAACGTCGACCAGGCGAACGCGCCGACGGCGGACTGTTCATTCAGGCCGACGGCGCCGGCCAGGTACTGGCAGTCGGGGACGGTCTGAGGCGTGGCCACGGCGTTGCCGTGGGGCACGTCGCATGCGAAAACGGGATAGACAATAACCAGGGCGAATAGGGCAATCGTGATCTGTTTCACGCGGTCGATACGTGCGCCGACGCCTTGGCGTCCAACGCCTCCCCCAAACGCGGCTTTCGTTCCGGCCAGCCGCGGAATTTGACTTCGTCGAATGTTAGCAGCGAGTTAGCGTAATAGTCGCGCAAAATAACCTCGTCCGGGTTCCATCGCCAGACGTCCTCGATCACCGGCACGCCGCTCTCATCGAAGAGGTCGGAGCGCCACCGCTCCCCCGGCACGATGAGACGCCGCAGCTCGAGGACGTGCCGCGCGGCGCGCCACACCTCCCGAGGCGTTTTCTCCCGCAGCAGCCACGGCCGGTCGCTCCACTGCTCCCGCGCCTCGGCGAGGTTGTCGATGATCTCGCTCTCGCTCAGCAGCTCGTGCTCCCGGAACATCCGCGCGACGAGCGGCACCGGCGTCACCGGAATGGCCGACGAGATTTCGCGCATCGTGTTCTCCGCCAGAAGCTGCAGCGCCGCCTTCCGGTCGTCGAACGTCCCGGCGATGACCTCCGGATGCGCCGCGATGAAGTCGTCGACCGAGACCGGCTTCCCGAACGTGACGATCGCGTAGCCGTACCGTTTGAACCGTTTCAGCGCGCTCCTGAGGGTGTTCTTGAAGAGGAAGCCGAGGGTCGTGTTCAGCTTTTCGGTTTTCGTCGACCGGTCCTCTTTCCCCAGCAGCTCTTCCGTGAGGTTCCGATCCTCCAGCACGCGGTCGTAGTTGATGGCGGTCGGGATGAAGAAGAGCGGCGCGGTGAACGAGGGGTCGCGTTTCGCGGTGACGATGTAGTCGAGCATCCCGAGCTTCGGCCGCTGGAACGCGCCGTCGCGCGTGAGTCCGCCTTCGATGAAAATGCCCTGCGTCACGCCGTTCTTCGTGATCGTCTGGACGAACGTCGACAGCACGGCGTGGTACAGCGGCTCGCGATAGCGCCGCCGGACGAAGTAGCCGCCGAACCATTTGAAGACGTGGTTCAGCGGCCAGACGCGCGCCCACTCCCCGATCGCGTACGAGAGCGAGACGAACTTGAAGAGCATGTGCGCGACGAGGACGTAGTCGGCGTTCGAACGGTGGTTGATGAGGTAGACGACCACCGCCCCCTTCGGCGCTTTCTCGCTGAACTCGCGCAGAGGGTTGCGCTCGACGACCGGCCGGTAGAGGAAGTACATGATCGCGCGCGCGATCGGCTGGCCGACGCGGTAGTACGCCAGGAGGTTGAACTTCGGGACGATCTCCCGCAGGTACACCCTCGCCTTCCCCGCCGCCTCCTCGGTCGTCACGTGATGCGACCGCGCGTACTCGCGGATGGCGTCCACCACCGCGCGCGACCCGAACACCTCCAGCTCGATGTCCGCATGCCGCCGCTTCAGCTTGAACCGATCGATGTGGATCCGCTGCGCCCGCTGAAACCGCCGCGCATGCCGCTTCCCGAGGAGCACCGCGACCAGCGCGACGATCGCGAATGCGGCCACGGCGATCGCGATGCGCATGGGGTAGATGATAG
>DASYSN010000071.1:0-21387 GCA_036003305.1 Thermoanaerobaculia bacterium | reverse complement strand
CATCTGATGTGGGTGCAGCGGTTCGCGCCGACATTCGATCCGGCGAGCATCAGCCCCGAGCGGATGCTGCTTCCGGCCGTGCGCGAGGTTCCGGGATGGGTCGCACGGAACGGCGGCGCGATCGTCGGCGGTGTCGCCGGCCTGGCGCTGACGTTCGCGATGGTGCTCCTCTCCGCGTTCTTCTTCTTCGTGGAAGGGGAGGCGATTCTCGAAGAGCTGAAGGTTCTGTCGCCGTTGCCCGCGGAGTACGACCGCGAGTTCGGCGAGAAGTTCAAGAGCGTCGTCGACGCGACGTTCAAAGGGCATGTCTTCACTGCCGTCGCGCAGGGGATTGTGACCGGAGTAGGCCTTGCGATCGCGCACGTGCCGGCGGCGATCTTCTGGGGCTTCGTGGCGATGGTGCTGTCGATGCTGCCGATGGTCGGAGCCGCGACGGTATGGGTGCCGGCGGCGATCTATCTCTTCATCTCGGCGTCGATGGGCGACCGCAGTTACTTCGGCGCCATCTTCCTCGTCATCTGGGGCATCGCCGCGATCTCGGTCGTCGACAACGTCATCCGCACCTGGACGATGCGCGGCAACGCACACCTTCCGGCGATCCCGCTTCTGATCGCCGTCATCGGCGGGATGGACGCCTTCGGCTTCATCGGCCTCGTCATCGGTCCGCTCGTCTTCTCCCTGCTGATGTCGATCATCGACATCTATAAGCGGTCGTTCGGGATCCCGCAGAGCCGAAGCGAAGTGGCCTAAGGATCATCCGTCATCCTCCTCATCCGCCTTCGGCACCTTCTCCCCCGTCACCGGGGGAGAAGGGTCTCGATTCACGGGTCTCGCGAAACTCGTGTTCGAGTGCTCTTCTCCCCTGGTGAGAGGGGAGAAGGTGCCGAAGGCGGATGAGGGGTTCGTGTTCTCGACGAAAGCGATCCCGCTCTAACTCTTCGCGAGCCGCTTCGCGGTCTCGACGAGATCGCCGTGATGGAACGGCTTCCGGACGACGGCGAAGATTTCGTTGCGGATCGGGTCGAGCACACCATCGGGAGCGCCGGTGATCACGATGACGCGGCGGAGCATCGCAGGCGCGTTTTCGCGAAGGTAGCGGATGACGGTCATGCCGCCTTCGAGCGGCATCATGAGGTCGAGCGTGATCGCCGTGTACTGCTGGTTCTCGATCGCGTCGATGGCGTCATTGCCGCTCGAGACGGGATCGACCGCATAGCCGGCGCGCTTCAGGAGGAGCGCGACGAGGCGGCGCATGGCGGCGTCATCGTCGAGCAGGAGGGCACGCTTCCGGCGGAACTGGAACATGGGCGCGGAAGTCTATTGCCTTTGCACGGCGGTTCGCGCGGTGGTGCGGAGTACAGGATTCGAACCTGTGACCACCTGCGTGTAAAGCAGACGCTCTACCACTGAGCTAACTCCGCGAATTCCGTGGCGAGGAAGGGTAGCACGCGAGTGCATCGAGGGCTTCTCCGCTGACCCGCATGACGCGCCACTCCGACATCGGCACCGCGCCGAGGGAGCGGTAGAAGTCGATGGCGGGAGTGTTCCAGTCGAGAACGGCCCACTCGAAACGGGCGCAGTTACGTTCCTTCGCGATCGCCGCGAGACGCGAGAGCATCGTGCGGCCGTGGCCGTTTCGCCGCGCTTCGGGTTTGACGTAGAGGTCCTCCAGGTAGAGTCCCGGCTTGCCGGTCCACGTCGAGTAGTTGTGGAAGAAGAGCGCGAACGCGACCGGCTCTCCGCTGTCCTCGCCGATGAGCACCTCCGCGAAGCGCGGATTGCCGAACAGAGTCGTTCGCAGCAGCTCCTCGGTTGCCGCGACTTCGTGCGCGCTCCGCTCGTACTCGGCGAGGTCGCGGATGAACTGCAGGATCAGCGGAACGTCGGCCTCGGTGGCGGTGCGGATCTCCAACTCGCTCATGCGGGGACAATCATTACCGGAACGGGCGCTTTCCGCACGATCTCGATCTTGAGAGGGCTCGGTGCGTCGGCGGCGTTGACGAAGATGGCGTCGGCGTCAGCCTTTTGGGTGTAGCGAACGACCTCGCGCTCGACGTCGTCTCCCGCGACGACGCTCTTCGCGACTTTCGTTTTCGTCTTCTCGCTGAGTGCGTCAAGGAACTCCGTGGCAGCCGTCCGCTCGCTCTCGTTACAGACGGTGAGCAGATGCAGCTCGGCGCCCTGCCGCGCGGCGATGGCCGCGGCGAGGTCGAGCGCCGCTTCGGAATGCTGCTTCGCATGGACCGGAATGACGATCCGCTGCAGCGAACTGTGGGTGTGAATTCCGTAGCGGATGGCGAGCAGCGGGACGCCGGTTTTCGTGATCACCTCGCGCGTGGTCGACCCGAGGAGGAGATGCGCGACGTGATGGCGGGCGTGGGTCGACATCACGACGAGATCGATCGCTTCCGACTTCGCCGTCCGCGCGATCTCGGCGCCCGGATCGGGAGCGCTCTTCACGAGGAGACTCGTGGCGATGGCGGCGTTCGAGCGTTTCACGCGATCGCGCAGCTTTTCCAGCTCGATGCGCTCGGCGTAGTCGTAGAGGGCCGGATCGGCGGGGAAGCGCAGCTCGTCCGGATGAGCGCTCCACGTCATCCGGATGTGCAGGATGACGATCTCGGCTCCCGTGCTCCCCGCGATGCGGACAGCATCATCGAACACCCACGTCGACGCGGTGGAGAAGTCGGTCGGGATCAGAATTCGACGCCAGGGAAACACACTATTTGCCCGCTACTTGCGCCGCGCCGGCGGCGGGCGCCGGAGTGACGATGTAGCGGATGACTGTCTTCGGCTCGGCTTCCGTTTCGGCGACCTGCAGCGTGATCTGTTTCCCGTTCGCCGCGATCGTGTCGCCGGGGATGAATGGGTCCTGCATCGCGTCGTTGAGGTGCACTTCCATCGTCCGCCAGTTCTGCTGCTCCGGCGGATACGGATTCGTCGGGGGATAGGCGCGGAACTGGGCGAGATACGTCGTGTAGTAGTGATAGACCTGCGGGTACGAATCGTCGGTCGCCAGGGTGTAGACCTGCGACTGCGGCCCGTACTGGTTGCGGATCATCACTTCATCGCGCTGCGTCAGGTCCTGCCGGAACTGCGCTCCGGCGTAGATCGGAATCGCCTTTGAGATCGACTTCAGCTCCCGCTGCGGATCGACCGGCACGGGAGGCTGCGGTGTGGTGGTCGTGGCGGCCGCGGAGATCGGATTCTTCTTCGGGAGCTGCTCTTCGGCGGCGTTGCTCTCCTTCCCGCCGGTGCAAGCGGCGAGTGTGACGAGCATCGATGCGGCGATGCCGATCCTCCAGCGCACGTTCATCAGTGATCGATAGAGCAATGGGTGTGCCGCAAACCGTTCAATTCGTGGACATCGTGCGGTGCACCGACCGCGACCGCTTGGCGTTACTCCGGAGGCGCTCGAGGGCCGTCTCGCCGCCGTAGGCCTCGACGAGCTGTTCGTCGTATTCGTCGGAGATGCTGGCGACGGTGTCGAGCGACGCGATCAACTGCTCGGGCCGCAAACGGCGCCCGAGGAACGAGTGGGAGAAGAAAATGTCGCGGCCGTCCATGCTGAAGCCGCCGAGGAGAACTTCCGCGTTCAGGCGCAGCAGTTCCTGCATCAGATCGAACGTCGGCTCGACGCCCTGGACGCAGAAGGCGAGGACCTCGATGACTGCGTCGTCCTCCTCGTACGGCTCGATCGAGATCTCGAGAACGGTCGATCCGTACTTCAGGTAGAAGTCGCAATGTTCGGCGTCGTCGAAGTGCTCGTCGACCAATTCGTCGAGATACTGCTTCACCTGCCGGTACACTTCTTCCTGGCACTGCGTATGGAACGTCTTCATGTGCGCCGCTGCCATCGAACGTGATTATAGAACTCTTCGCATCGAATCGTCGGAAGCGGCTGGTATTGAAGCGCGGCCGTGAACGTGCCGTTGCAAATCGTCATCCGTGGATCTTCACCGGGGCGATCGTGCGCGAGAGCGGACCCGACGACGCGCCGATCGCCGATCTCGTCGACGAGAGCGGGCAACCGCTCGCGTCGGGGTTCCACTCGGAGCACTCGCAGATTCGTCTTCGCGCGCTCACGTTTGGCGACGAGGAGCTGAGCGCTGAAGTGATCCGCGATCGGATCACACGTGCGATCGCGCGGCGCGGATCGCTCGATACGAACGCGATGCGCGTCGTGAACGCCGAGGGGGACGAGCTGTCCGGCCTCGTCGCGGACCGGTACGACGACGTCGTCGTCGTCGAGATCGCGAATGCGGGCGTGGAGCAACTGAAGCCTCTGGTCGTCGAGACGATCCAGGCCGCGCTCTCGCCCCGCGTGATCTTCTTCAAGAACGACATTCCGGCGCGCAAACTCGAACGTCTGCCGCTCGACAACGAATGGAGTGGAGCGGGCGAACCGGCGGCGACGATCACCGAGTCCGATCTTCGCTTCGTGGTCGAACCGGCGGCCGGTCAGAAGACGGGGTTCTTTCTCGACCAGCGGGAGAACCGCCGCATCACGCGGTCTCTCGCGAGCGGCAAGCGCGTTCTCAACCTCTTCTCTTACAGCGGCGCGTTCGGCGTCTACGCGGCCGCGGGAGGGGCGCAGGCGGTCATGAATGTCGACGTGTCCGAGAAGGCGATCGCGCTTGCGCGGACGAATCACGAGCTGAACGGATTCACTAACTGCGAGTTCATCGCCGCGGACGCCTTCGACTGGATCCGGAAGAACAGCGATCGCTTCGATCTCGTGATCTGCGATCCGCCCGCGTTCGCGAAGTCGCGCGGCGACGTCGACCGGGCCGCGCGTGGGTACAAAGACATCAACCTACAGTCGCTCCGGCACGTCGCTCCCGGCGGGATGCTGATGACGTTCTCGTGCAGCGGCCACATGTCGCTCGATCTCTTCCAGAAAGTGATCTTCTCCGCCGCCCTCGACGCCGGCCGGCGCGTCTCAATCGTCCGCCGCCTCACCGCCGGACCCGATCATCCGGTGTCTCTCTATTGTCCGGAGGGGGAGTATTTGAAAGGCTTCCTCCTCGCGGTGGAGTGATTGCACAGATGACCAAAGGGCGCCTCGAAGCGTTCACCGACGGCGTCGTCGCGATCCTGATCACGATCATGATTCTCGATCTGCGCGTGCCGCACGGCGCGGACCTCGCGGCGCTGCGTCCGGTGTTGCCTCACTTTCTGATCTATGTCCTCAGCTTCATCTTCCTCGGCATCTACTGGAGCAACCACCACCACATGTTCCACGCCGTCCACCATGTGACCGGCGCGATTCTCTGGGCGAACCTGCACCTTCTCTTCTGGCTGTCGCTCGTTCCGCTGGTCACAGGTTGGATCGGGGAGAACGGCTCCGCGGCGACGCCGACCGCGGCGTACGGCGTCGTGCTGCTCTGCTGCGCGATCGCTTACACGCTCCTCCAGACGGTGATCATTCGTCATGAGCCGCACGCGGTTCTGGCGAGCGCCGTCGGCTCCGATCTGAAGGCGAAGGTGTCGCTGGCGCTCTACCTCGCCGCGGTACCGCTGGCTTTCGTGAATCCGGCGATCTCGGATGCCATCTACGGCGCCGTTGCGCTCACATGGCTCGTGCCCGACCGCCGGATCGAGTCGCGGCTGGACCGGCACGAGCACGACGCGGAATTGCCCGCCCGCAAAAGCTGATTCATGATTCTCGTATGTCCACGATCCCGGCCCCCGCTCCGCGGCTGTCGCGTGAACTGACGCTTTCGTACCTCGGCGAGCTCCTCCTCAACGCCGGCTTCATCGACGAGCGGCAGAAGGCGGAAGTCGACGCGGCCGATCGCCAGCAGGCGCGAGCCCTTTCGCGGACGAAGACGGGGACGAGCCGCGCGGATGCCGAGGAGGCGAGCTCCATCAAGGCGCTGGTGGGATTGAACCTCACCGATGCCAGCGGCACCGGAACGCGCATCGACGACTTCCTGCTTGCGCGCCTGATCGCCGAGGATGCGCGGCTGCCGTTCTTCAAAATCGATCCGCTGAAGCTCGACGTCGCGATGATCGAGACGAAGATGTCGCGGCCGTTCGCCCGCCGCAACCGGATGGTGCCGGTCGCCATTCGCGACGGGAAGCTCGTCGTCTCGATCGTCAACCCGTTCAACAACGAAGCGATCGACAGCTATCGCGCGCTCGCGAAGCAGGACCTCGATCTCGTCGTCTCCTCGGAGAGCGACGTCATGGGGGTCATCAACGAGCAGTATGGCTTCCGCGCGTCGGTGACGAAGGCGGAGCGCGACCTCTCGAAAGGCGCGATCGATCTCTCGAACCTCGAGCAGTACGTCAAGCTCAAGTCGGGCACCGAGATCGAGACGAGCGATCAGCACATCGTCAACGCGGTCGACTACCTGCTGCAGCACGCCTACGACTCACGCGCCTCGGACATCCACATCGAGCCGAAGCGGGAACACGCGCAGATCCGTTTCCGCATCGACGGCGTGCTCCACGAGATCCAGCGTGTGCCGAAGCTCGTCAACCTCGCGGTCACGTCGCGCCTCAAGACGATGTGCCGGATGGACATCGCGGAGAAGCGTCGCCCGCAGGACGGCCGCATCAAGACGGAACGCGAAGGGAAGGAGATCGAGCTCCGCGTCTCGACGCTCCCGACGGCGTTCGGCGAGAAGATCGTCATGCGTATCTTCGACCCCGACGTGCTCATTCGCGACCTCGGCGGCCTCGGGTTCTACGAGGATGAGCTGAAGACGTTCGGCGAGTGGATCAAGCGGCCGCACGGGATCATCCTCGTCACCGGTCCAACCGGGTCCGGTAAGACCGTCACGCTTTACTCGGCGCTCAAGCAGCTCGCATCGCCCGAGATCAACATCACGACGATCGAAGATCCGGTCGAGATGGTCTACGACGATTTCAACCAGACCTCGGTGCAGTCCAAGATCGGGATCACCTTTGGTTCGGCGCTCCGGACGATCCTCCGGCAGGACCCCGACATCATCATGGTCGGCGAGATCCGCGACGAAGAGACGGCGCAGAACGCGGTCCAGGCGGCGCTCACGGGCCACTTGGTCTTCTCGACGCTTCACACGAACGATTCCGCGACGTCGGTCACGCGCCTCATCGACCTCGGGATCCAGCCGTTCCTGATCTCATCGGTGCTGATCGGAGCGATGGCGCAGCGCCTCCTCCGCAAGATCTGCGACGACTGCAAAGGCAATCGTCCGCTGAGCCAGGACGAGGCGGCGATGCTCAACCTCCAGGCGCCTCCGGGAAAGCGGATCATCGTCAAGGAAGGCGCCGGCTGCATCCGCTGCCGCAACACCGGCTACTTCGGCCGCACCGGCATCTTCGAGATGCTCGGCATCGACAACGCCATCCGCGACCTCATCGATCGCAGCGAAGACTTCCTCAAGATCAAAGACGTCGCCATGAAGCGCGGTATGCGCACGTTGCGTCAGTCGGCGCTGCGGAAGCTGGCGGAAGGGGCGACGACGTTCGAGGAAGTGGTACGCGTGACAGGCATCTGATTTTCCGGCATCCGGCATCCGGCATCCGGCATCCGTTATCCGATGACTCGGATCGTGCCGGCGAGTAGTTGACGCACTCGCATCGTCAACTGCTCCGCGGTCGTCGTTTCGATCACCTTCAGATACTTGAGCCGATGGCAGATCGACATCTGCGTCGACAATTCGTTCAACGATCCGCGCGCCGCGTAAAGAAAGCGCTTATGGTCCGGGCCCGTTTTACGTCCGGCGCCTTCGGCGATGTTGCTCGGTATCGACGTCGCCGCACGCTGCATTTGAGAGACGAGGCCGAATCGCTCGTCCTCCGGCAGAAGTCCTGTCAAGTGATACACCTCGACTACGAGGTCCATAGCGGCCTTCCAAAGATCCGTTTGTGTATGAAGAAGCATTTTTCTGCGCGGTACCGGTGACGAGGCGCGCGGAAGTGGCGTGGGAGCGCCATTCTACCTCGGATGCCGGATGCCGGATGCCGGATGCCGGATGCCGGATGCCGGATGCCGGATGCCGGATGCCGGATGCCGGCCTTCCCCCGGTGCTATCCTTCAACCATGACCGTACAAGCTGCGCCCTCGTCGCTCGAGCGGGAGCTCGAGTACCGGAAAAAGCTGACGGCGATCACGAATCAGATCAATGCGGCGGAGTCGATCCCGCAGATTCTGATGACGCTCAAGGACCGGATCCTCGAGCTCCTCGACGCCGAACGGCTCACGATCTACGCCATCGATACGAAGAACCAGGAGCTCTACTCGCTACAGAAGGTCGGCGACGTTCCGAAAGAGATCCGGGTCCCGAAGTCGTTCGCCTCCATCGCCGGCTTCACGGCGCTCGCGCGGAAGACCATCAACATCAAGGATGCGTACGAAGCCGCCGAGCTGGCGAAGTTCCATCCGAACCTCCGATTCGACCAGCGATGGGACAAGCAGACCGGCTTTCGCACGAAGTCGGTCCTCGCCGTTCCCGTGATGTTCGAGAAGTACCTCCTCGGCGTGGTGCAACTCATCAACCGCAAGCACGCCGCGGGCTTTTCGCCGCAGGACGAAGATGCCGCCGAGGAGATCGCACGCATCCTCGGGATCGCGTTCTACAACCAACACCGCGCCGCAAGACAGTCGAAGCCGTCGAAGTTCGGCGCGCTGGTGGATAAAGGGATCGTTTCCGAGAAGGACGTCGAGCAGGCTGTTTCGTCCGCGCGCGTGAACAACACCACCATCGAGAAGGTGCTGATCGACGACTTCAACGTCCCGAAGGAAGAGATCGGGAAGTCGCTCGCGGGGTTCTACGGTGCGCACTTCTTCAGCTACGACGGGACGCAGATGATCCCTGGCGACCTCAAAGAGCGCGTGCAGAGCGACATGTGGAAGAAGTACGTCTGCGCGCCGGTCGAACGGCGGCCGGGCATGCTCGTCGTCGCGGTCGACGACCCGCAGGACCTGACGCGCCTCGACGGCATTCGGGCCATGAACCTCGCGCCGCGCTACGACTTCATGGTCGGCATGAAGCACGAGATCCTCGCGTACATCGCCGCGTCGTACGGCGAGAAGGCTGAAGTGTCGCAGAGCGAGAGCGATCTCGCGAAGATCATCGAACAGCTCGGCGAGGGCGACGCGCAGGTCGAAGAAGAGGAAGTGAAGGAAGGGCCGGCCGAGATCGACGAGACCGATTCCGGCATCGTGCGCCTCGTGAACCAGCTCATCATCGAGGCATACAACCGCGGGGCCTCGGACATTCACGTGGAACCGGACGGTTCGAAGAATCCGTGTCAGATCCGGCTACGGATCGACGGCGACTGCCAGAAGTTCATGGAGATTCCCGGGGCGCACCGCAACGCGGTCACGCAGCGCCTCAAGATCATGGCGCGGCTCGACATCTCGGAACGCCGCAAGCCCCAGGACGGCAAGATCCGGTTCCGGTATTCGAAGGGGACCATCGAGCTCCGCGTCGCGACGATCCCGACGACGAACCAGAACGAGGATGTCGTCATGCGTATCCTCGCCGCGTCGAAGCCGTACCCGCTGGAGAAGATGGGGTTCAGCGACATGAACCTGTCGCGATTCAAAGAGATCCTCATGAAGCCGTACGGCATCTGTCTCGTGGTCGGTCCCACCGGCTCCGGCAAGACGACGACGCTGCACTCGGCCCTCGGGTTCATCAACACCGAGGACATGAAGATCTGGACCGCAGAAGACCCGGTCGAAATTACGCAGAAGGGACTGCGCCAGGTCCAGGTGCAGCCGAAGATCGACTTCACCTTCGCGGCGGCGATGCGCTCGTTTCTCCGCGCCGACCCCGACGTCATCATGGTCGGCGAAATGCGCGATCACGAGACGGCGGCGATCGGCATCGAGGCGTCGCTCACCGGCCACCTCGTCTTCTCGACCCTGCACACCAACTCCGCGCCGGAGACGATCACGCGTCTCCTCGACATGAGCATCGATCCGTTCAACTTCGCCGACGCGCTCCTCGGCATCATGGCGCAGCGCCTGATCCGCGTCCTCTGCCCGAAGTGCAAGGAGGCGTACCACCCGTCGAAGGACGAGTGGGACGAGATCGTGAAGGTGTACGGGGCGCAGTACTTCCCCCACGATGCCTTCCCGTACACCGACCAGACCACGCTCTATCGCCCGAAAGGCTGCTCCGCGTGCAACAACAGCGGCTACAAAGGACGCATGGGCGTGCACGAGTTGCTAGTCGGCACCGACGAATTGAAACGGGCGGTACAGACCCGCGCTCCGATCGATGACCTCCGCAAACTCGCCCTCGAGCAAGGGATGCGCACACTGCTGCAGGACGCGCTCGAAAAGGCGATCAAGGGGCACTCGGACGTGAAGCAGGCGAGATCAGTCGCCGTGAAGTGAGTCGACTCACAACTCACGGCACTAGAAACCGGTTACACTTTCCGGGTGCCGAAACGAGTAGTCCTGCTGCTCACGCTCGTCCTCTGTCTTTTGCCAGCCCTAGTGAACGCGGCAGAGCCTTCCGCATCCAGCCTCGACAAGCGCCGCAAGGCGCTGAATGACCTCATCGCGGAGCAGTGGGAGTACACGCTCCGCACCGCTCCCGAGTACGCGTCGATCCTCGGCGACAAGCGCTACAACAACCTCTCGAGCGACGTCTCGGCGGCCGCGGCGCGCCGCGACTACGAGCAGACGAAGAAGTTCCTCCACCGCTTCGAAGCGATCGACGCCGCCGGGTTTTCCGAGCAGGAGCGCCTGAACAAGGTCCTGATGGTGAAGAACCTCCGCGACTCGATCGAGAGCTTCGGCTGGAAAGAGTGGGAGATGCCGATCAACCAGATGGGCGGCATCCACCTCTTCGCGGCGCAGTTGCCGTCGTACCTGACGTTCACCACCGCGAAGGACTACGACGACTACCTCGCCCGCATGCACAACTTCCCGAAGCAGATGGACGACACGATCGCCATTCTGCGGATGGGCATGCACGACAAGCTGATGCCGCCGAAGTTCCTGCTCCAGAAGGTGGCGGCGCAGGCAAGCTCGATCGCCGACACGCCGGTCGACGAGTCGGCGTTCGCGGCGCCGATCAAAAAGTTCCCGGCCTCCGTTTCCGACGCCGATCAGGCGCGGATCAAGGCGGCATTCACCGACGCGATCCAGAACGCGATCTATCCCGCGTACCGCAAGTTCGCGGCGTTCGTGAAGAACGAGTACGCGCCGGCGGGACGCACCGAGGTCGGCATGTGGTCGCTGCCGCACGGCGCCGAGCGCTATGCGTTTCGCGCCCGGCAGTCGACGACGACGAAGCTCACGCCCGACCAGATCCATCAGATCGGTTTGCGCGAGGTCGCGAGGATCGAAGGGGAGATGCTGACGATCGCGAAGTCGCAGGGCTTCAACGATCTGAAGTCGTTCAACGCCTCGATCGAGAAGAATCCCGACCTCCGCGCCAAGTCGCGCGAGCAGATCCTCGACATCTACCGCCATTACGAAGACCAGATGTACGCGAAGCTGCCGCAGCTCTTCGGACGCCTTCCGAAGGCGAAGCTCGAGGTCGTGGCGATCGGCGCGTACCGCGAGAAGGAAGCGGCGGGAGCCGACTACGATCCCGGCGCCGCCGACGGCTCGCGTCCCGGCCGCATCAACGTCAACACCTACGACGCCACGAACCGCAAGACGATCACGATGGAGTCGACGGCCTATCACGAAGGGGTGCCGGGCCATCACATGCAGCTCTCGATCGCGCAGGAGCTGACGGACCTGCCGCAGTTCCGGCGCCAAGGCGGCTACACGGCGTTCGTCGAAGGATGGGCGCTCTACTCCGAGAAGCTCGGCAAGGAAGTCGGCTTCTACCAGAATCCGTTCAACGACTACGGCCGGCTGCAGGACGAGATGCTCCGCGCCATCCGGCTCGTCGTCGACACCGGCCTCCACTCGAAGAAGTGGACGCGGCAGCAGGTGGTCGACTATTTCCACGGGCACTCGGCGCAGGACGAGGTGGAGGTCCAGAACGAGACCGACCGCTACATCGTCTGGCCGGGGCAGGCCCTCGGCTACAAGATCGGATCGCTCGAGATCACCGAGCTGCGTGAGCGCGCACGCAAGGCACTCGGCGACCGATTCGATATTCGCGCATTCCACGATGAAGTACTCGGCGCCGGTGCGTTGCCACTCGACGTGCTCGAGCAACGCATCGATGCCTGGATTGGAAAGCAGGAGAAGGTGTCAGAGAAATGAGCACGAAGATTGGTCGTCCCATCGTCCACACGGAACCCTGGGCCAAAGTCACGGTCGTTCTACTCGATCGGCACGTGGCGTACCTCGATGATCTCGCGATCCATCTCCGGCAGAAGCACCGTTGGGCCGCTTCTCGCGCGGAGTTGATCCGGGGCCTCATCGAGGCGGCGGCTGCATCGAACGTCGACATTCTCGCCGAGCGCGGCGGACCGACGTTCGTGCAACTCGTCCGCAAGAAACTGCTGCAGAAGTAGCACGTGCCCGAGCTGCCGGAGGTCGAAGGCTTCGCGCGTTATTTCGCGCAGCACGCTCTCCGGCAGCCGATCGCCCGCGTCCGGGTACGCGACGACCGCGTCCTCGGCGTGCGGAAGGAGAAGTTGTCGCGCGCGCTCCGCGGCCACGCGTTCGAGGCCGTCCATCGCCACGGCAAGCACCTCTTCGCCGACGCCGGCAAGGCGTGGCTGCATCTCCACTTCGGGATGACCGGCGACCTCGAGTACTACGCAGACGACGAGCCGCGTTTCGCGCGCGTCATTTTCGATTTTCGCGATGGGGGACATCTCGCTTTCATCGATATGCGGCTCTTCGGCGTCGTCGACCTGACTCCGTCGCCGGACGCGTACATCGAGGAGCACGAGCTCGGGCCGGATCCGTTGCTGATGTCGTTCTCGCAGTTCCGGGAGCGGATCGCGAAACGGCGCGGTGCGATGAAAGCGCTCCTGATGTCGCAGGACTTCGTCGCCGGCATCGGCAATCTGTACGCGGACGAGACGCTCTTCCAGACCGGCATCCACCCGCGCCGCCCGGTCGACCGCCTCAGCGATGCCGAAGTGCGTGACGTCTACGACGGCATGCGGCGGATCCTTCGCGAGGTGATCCGCGTCCGCGAAAAAGGTGGCGACTGGCCGCGGCGCTATCTCACCATGCACCGCGAAGAAGGGGAGCGCTGCCCCACGTGCGGAGGGACGATTCAGCGGACGGTCGTGATGTCGCGGACGACCTATTTCTGCGGCAAGCACCAGAAGTAACTACTGCTGCTTCGTTCCCGCGACCTCTTTGTACATGTCCTCCACGTTCGCCTTTTCGAAGTTCTGGAACGCGAAGCGCTTGTACTGCTCGGGCAGCGCGAGCTGCGCCTTCGCCTGATCGAGCGTCAGCCCGTCGGCGACCGCCTTTTTCACCCGGCTGCGCAGATCGTCGAGGTAGCCGCGGAACTCGCGGAGCTCCACGGCCGTTGCCGGCTGGCCGTGGCCGGTGACGAACTTCGCGTTGGGATACATCGCCAGGATCTTGTCCAGCGTCGGGATCCAGTCGTTGACCGTGGCGTCGACGAGGTTCGGCAGCGTCCTGGTCCAGCCCAGGTCACCCGTGAAGAGGACGTTCGCGTCCGGAACGAACGCGAGCACGTCGCCGCCGGTGTGGCCCGGAAGCGAGAAGAGCTGCACTTCGCGTTTGCCGACGTGGAGGTGGAGGGTGCCGGTGGAGAACGTGACCGTGGGGTTGGTGAGGACGATCGCTTTCATCGCGTCGACCCGGCGCACCGCAGCTTCGTTCTTCTTGGCCGCCGCGTCCTCGCGCCGCTTCTGCAGCTCTTCGGCGGACGGCAGGAAGCGCCGGTTCTTCACCGTCTGCCATAGCATCACGTTGTCGTGCGCCACGATGGGCACACCGCGCGCGACGAACACCTGGTTCCCGCCGGTGTGATCCAGGTGGTAGTGCGTGTTGACGGCAAACCTGATCGGCTTCGGCGTCAGCTTGGCGATCTCCGCCACGAGCTCCTCGGCCGCCGCGGGGGTGAAGAAGGTGTCGACGACGACCACGCCGTCGTCGCCGATGACGAAGCCGGCGTTGCCGGAGGCGATCCCGCCGGGTTTGGCCACAGCGGCGTACACGCCGTCGGCGACTTTGATCAGATCGAAATCGGCGTTCTGCGCGAACGCGCTCGTTGCCGCGAAGAGAAGAACAGCAAACATTCGCATCTACACAGCATAGCGAAGGTGTCCAAGAACGCCTTGGGCATCCGTCTTGCGCCGCGCACTCCGCATGGAACAGTCGATCGCGAATCTCATCGACGAACAGCAGTGGCTCGACGCCCTCGATCCGATCCAGAAGGGGCTGCGCGAGTGGCTCTCGAAATCGAAGCCGGTCAAGAACGCGCTGCACGGCGTCTGGCTGCAGCATCCGCTGCATCCGGCACTCATCGCCATCCCGGTCGGGGCGTGGACGGTCGCCGCGGTTCTCGACGCCCTCGACAACCCTGCCGCCGACGCTTGCATCGGTATCGGCATCCTCGGCGCGCTCGCGTCGGCGGTCACCGGCCTCACCGATTGGACGGAGACCGACTACCGCGCGAAGAAGATCGGCGCCGTCCACGGCTCGCTGAACCTCATCGCGACGACGCTCTACACGGCGTCGTGGATCATGCGAGGCAACGAGGAGCGCCGCCGTGCCGCCAAAGCTCTCTCGATGGTCGCCTTCGCGATCGCGAACTCGTCGGCGTGGCTCGGCGGACATCTCTCGTTCGGCGAGCAGGTCGGCGTCGACCACACCGCGACCGCCGATTCGACGAAGCCGGAGCGCTTCACGGCGGTGATCGACGAGACGGAGCTGAAGGAAGGGAAGCCGACGCGCGTCATGGCCGACGGCGTCGCCGTCTGCCTCGTGAAACGCGGCGAGAAGATCCACGCGATCACCGAAACCTGCCCGCACCTCGGCGGGCCGCTGTCCGAAGGAAAGCTGCACGGCGACGCGATCCAGTGTCCGTGGCACGGTTCCGAGATCTCGATCATCGATGGCCACGTCGTCAACGGCCCGACGACCTACGACGCCCGCTGTTTCGACGTCCGGGTCCGTGCCGGCAAAGTCGAGGTGCGCGCCGCTACGAAGCAGGCAGGCTAGCGCTGTCGTTCTTGCCACGCCGACCAGACGGTACTAACGAAAATCGATCCAACGGCCTTGGTTGCTCACGTTGTTAACGGGGCTCAGTGCTACTCGCGCGGTTCCGCTCTGGATCTGCGCTTCGAGCGAGGAATTTGCAGACGGTGAAAAGCCGAGTAGATCACTGACTGCAAGCTGCGTTGTCGAGTCCTGCGGATACGATCTCACCAAAGTTGTTGCCGACCCGCCGAAAGTGTCTCGATAGGTCCACTGGATGGTCGCCCCGCTGGATCCCGTCATGATGAAGAGGTTCGATCGCTCGCTATTCTTGCCAAGGACTCCTGTCAGGGTTGTACCCGACGCAGCGAAGTCCGTCATCACAGTGGGCGATTGTCCGAGTTCGCCGCCGTCGGAATTCGCCGTGTAGGTCGACGTGTCGACGATCAACGGTGTAGACGAAGCGTTGTCGCGCGTGATCGCGACGCGAGCGGCACCGGATCCCGAAGGATACCCATTCAGGTAGACGTCGGGATAAAACAAGACCGCTTTCGGACCAATGTTGAACGAGATTACCGGGTCGGATGTGCTCGCGCTCTGTCCGCGAGGAGTGAACTTGATCTTTCCAGTGATGGTACTGCCCGAGGGGTTGTAGAGCTTCAGATCGCTCCGGAAGGCGCTCCCCCCGAGGCCGTTCAGGTGCCCCACGATGGGAACGATTTGGGCTGCACTGGAGGTTGGGGGTGGCGGTTGCGTTCCCGTAAGCGAGACGGTGAGGGTGTACGGTCCCGTAACGGGTAGCGTCGGATAACCTGGCGTAAACAACGTTTCACATTCGATTAAGTAGGTACCCGCGGCCGTGAAGGTGTAATGAATCTTCGCTTCGCTCGTGCCTTGGTTATTGATGTCCAGGAACGACACTCGTTGCGTTTGTGCCGAGGTGCCGTTACCAAGATACATGTAGAGGAACGTATCAAAGCTGTGCGACAGGTAGTCGATATCGATGGTCTGTCCGGCCGTGACATTGACTGAATAGACGTCTTCGAGCGTACCGATCACCGAAGCGCACGTCGCATATGAAATGTATCCGTTGATCGTTGCCGGCGGCGAGATCTGTGTTGCGGGGCACGTGGTATCGGTGTGAACCTGGCTCCAGACGGCGTCGCGCGCAGCGCGTAACGCTCTCTCCCGCGTTGACTTGTCGACGTCATTCGACTGGGCGTAAACCGTTGTCGCGGCGAGAAAGGCTACGACGATAAGCCGTTTCATGGCTGCCTCCGCTGAAGTATTGATGGACGGACCTGCGGCGAGGGTAGCCTCTGTTCAATGAGATTTCAATGCTTAGACATGGATAGGACTCCAGCGACTGCAAGCCGGCGGTTCGGCATTCGCGCGAGAGCAATCTCGTATTGCTCGCGCGCCTCCCGCGGCTTGCCTGCTTCGCCGAGCAGGTCGCCGTAGAGCTCGTGCGGCGGCTTGAAGATGTCAGGCGGACCTGAGGGGGCGCCGAGGGCGTCTTCGATGGCAACCGCCTGCTTCGCCAGAGCGAGCGCGTCTTCCGGGCGGCCTGCTTTCTTCGCCGCCAGCGCTTCGATCTCCCGCTCGATGGCCTCGGCGACCTTCGCGTCGTGCGCGTTGCCATAGTTCGAGGCCAGGAGCTCGCCGTGGAGCGACTGCAGCGCGGAGAGATCGCCCGTCTCGATCGCATAGCGCGCGATCATCCGCTGCTTCGTCATCTGTTCGTGGTGACTGTCGCCCGACGCCTCGTCGATCAGCTTCTTCGCGTCGTCGAAGCGGCCGAGCTGGAGATAGGCATACTGCAACCACTGCAGCGAGTGTAGATCGCGCCTCGACGACGGAAGCGACTTGCGCTTCACCCATTCCTTCGACGTGTCGTAAGCCGCGATGTTCGAGCGCACCGCGTCGTCCCACATCCCGAGCTGCACGAAGATGTGGGACGGCATGTGCAGCGCGTGGGGCGCCGCCGGAGCGACCTTCGCGTACCGTTGTGCGGCGCGAAGGCCGAGGGGCGCATGGACCGGATCGTCGTACGCGTGGATGAGGTAATGCAGTACGCCGGGATGTTCGGGATGTGACGCGAACAGTATCTCGAGGATCGCTGCCGCGCGGATCTGCTTCCGTGCATCCGGCTCGTCGCGCTGCATCGTCCCGAGGATCGACAGCGCGTGAAACACCTGCGACTCGACGTCGTCGGGGTACGCGGCTGCGAGCTTGGCCATGGCGGCTTCGTAGGCGAGGTCGCGCTGTACCTTGTCGGAACCGGCTTCGTACAGCGTCCGCACCGCATCCACGTACATTCGCTCCCTTGGCGTCGGAGCGCTCGATTGGATCTTCGCCAGAGCCGCACGGCCGCCGGTGATGTCCTGCTCGAACCAGATTGGATGGTTGAACGTCATCGCCTCGCCCCAGTAGGCAAGCGTGAAGTTCGGATCGATCCGCTCCGCTTCGACGAACGAATCGCGCGCCTCGTCATACCAGAAGCTGTGCAACGCCGCGACACCGCGGAGGAAGGGCGGTTGCGCCTCCGGTTTCCCGCTGTTCGGAAAGACGATCGTCCCCAATTTCTCCTGGGCGAGCAACGGGGTGGCGGCGAGCAACGCGATCAGCAGCAGTCTTCGCATGACTACAGATTATGCTTTCGTCCGATGCGACTGATCGTCGGGACCAGCGGCTACAGCTATAAGGAATGGAAGGGGACGTTCTACCCGGACGACCTACCCGCGGCGAAGATGCTGTCGTTTTACGCACAGCACTTCGACTCGGTGGAGATCAACAACACCTTCTACCGGATGCCGGACGCGAAGATGCTCGGGAAGTGGGCGACCGAGGTGCCGGACGGGTTCACCTTCGTCCTGAAGGCGCCGCAGCGAATCACCCATCAGAAGCGGCTCGTCGGCGCGGGAGATGACCTCCGCATGCTCTTCGAGGCAGCCGAGGCGCTGGGGAACAAGCTCGGACCGGTCCTCTTTCAGCTCCCGCCGTTCGCGCGCAAGGACGCGCTCAAGCTTCGCGAGTTCGTCCAGATCCTCCCGCGCGACAAGCGCGTCGCGTTCGAGTTCCGGCATGAGTCGTGGTTCGACGACGAGATCTACGCGATCCTCCGCGACCGCGACGCCGCCCTCTGCGCCGCCGACACGGACGAGGTTCCCGATCCCGATTCGATCGTGCGCTCCACCGCGAGGTGGGGCTATCTGCGCCTCCGCCGCACCGAATATCCCGGCACTGCTATCGGCGACTGGCGCAAACGCGTCGAGCGCCAGCCGTGGAGCGACGCCTACGTCTTCTTCAAGCACGAAGACGAAGGGAAAGGCCCCCTCTTCGCGAAGCAGTTTCTCGCCGCGAACTAACGACTGTCATCCTGAGCCGCGTAGACGGCGAAGGACCCGGTGCTGGAACTGACTTCTCGTTCCAGCTACGGATCCTTCGCCGCGCTACGCCGGCTAAGGTTGACGGTGCGAGCACTTATACTTTCGCGCGCTCATGGGTCTGCTTCGGTCGATCGCGGTCTTCCTGCTCCTGATGACGCTCAAGTACCTGAGCAAGATCTTCTACCGGCACGACGTCACCTTCATCGAGCCGCATCCGAAGGATCCGTGGAAGGACATCCGGCTCGTGGCGTTTCTCAACCACACGTCGCTCTTCGAGCCGGTGTTCCTCGGCGGCGTTTCGAACGGCTTCATCTGGCGCCTCGCCGCGCACGGTGTGATCCCGGCGGCGGACAAGACGACGGGACGGCCGCTGGTCGGGCTGATCTTCAAATTCGTCGCGCACCACGTCGTGCCGATCACGCGCGAGCGCGACCACACATGGTTCCAGGTCCTCGAAAAGATCGATCCGAAGTCGATGGTCGTCATCGCGCCGGAGGGGCGGATGAAGCGCGAGACCGGCCTCGATCTGAGCGGCAATCCGATGACCGTCCGCGGCGGGATCGCCGACCTGATGCTCGCGATCCGGCATGGGCGGATGCTCCTCGCGTACAGCGGCGGACTTCATCACGTGCAGATTCCGGGACGCGCGATGGTCCGCCTCTTCGTGCCGGTCCGCATGCGCATCGAGAACCTCGACATCGCCGACTTCATCGCCGAGCAGATGGCGAAAGGCGGCGAGGAGAACTTCAAGCGGAACGTTCGCGAGGACCTGGAGCGCCGCCGGGATCTGAATTGCCCGATAGAAGCTCCTCCATCGACACCGGCCGGCTGAAGAGGAATCCCTGCACCGCGTCGCAGTCGAGATCGGCGAGGGCGGCGAGCTGCGCTTCGCGCTCCACGCCTTCCGCGATCACATGCAGCGCAAGATCGTGCGCGAGGGCGATCAGCGACTTGGTGATCGCGCGGCTGCGGCGGTTGCGGTCGACGTTGGCGACGAAGGTCGCGGGGATTTTCAACCCATCGACCGGAAAGCGATAGAGCTGCTCGATCGTCGAGTGGCCCGTTCCGAAGTCGTCGAGCCAGAGCTCCACACCGAGCGCCTTCATTTCGCGCAGCACGCGCACGGCGTCGTCGAGATGTTTGAAGTGCGACGTTTCCGTGATCTCCAGAGTGATCTGACGCGGCTTGACTCCCGCCGTCTCGATCGCACGCTTCACGCGAGCCACGACGTCGTCGTGCTGGAACTCGCGCGGCGAGAGGTTCACATGAAGGCGCAGGTCCGCCGGCCATCCGGTGAACGCGCGCTCGAGCAGGATCTCGTCGAGGTCGATCATCTCGCCGCGGGGCGCCTTTTCCGCGGCTTCCGTCAGGATCGCCGCCTCCCGAATCTCTCCCGACTCGCGCCGCTGCCGCATCAGCGCCTCGGCGGCGATCATGCGCCGCGACACCACGTCGTGAATCGGCTGATAAACGACGACGACGTTCTCGCGGTCGATGGCGTTTTCGAGGGCCGCGCGCGCGTTTGCCATTGGATCAACGGTGGATCAGCGGTGGCGGAAGAAGTGCGACGTCGCGAGCAGCGTTCCGATGAGCGCCAGCGCGACGAGCACCTTGTACTTCGCGAGCGTCTCCGTGAGCGACGCCTGCTGTTGCTTCTGCCGCTGCTGATCGCGCACGAGCGCCATCCTGTTCGCCCGCGTTCGATCGATCGAGTCGTGTACGTTGCGAGCGAAGTCGCGCAGCGTGCGCGTCTGCTCCTGCTCGACCACCGCGCCGCGCTGCGTATCGACGTGCACGGCATCCGTAGCGACCGGCGCCACCATCTTCTCGCCGTGATCGTCCCTCACGTCGTAGGCGCCCTGATCGAAGTAGAGGACGGTCGGGCCGGCCGCGGTGTTCTTGATGAAGATGACGTTCTCGTCGCCTTCGTGGAACGGCCGGATGCCGATCGTGCTCTGCACCACGTCGCCGACCGTGCCGCCGGGCGTCACGACCGTCACTTCCGACGGCGCCGTTCCCTTCATCGTCTGCTCGACGGCGAACGTCGAGTAGGTGAGGATCCAGCGATGCGAGGGGTCCCACTGCGAGTGCGTCCGTACGACCTTGCCGAGGACGATCGCGGCCGCCTGGTCGACCTTGTCGTCGAATGCGATGGCGCGCTGAATCGTGGCGTGCGCGTCCGTTGCTGCGAGAGAAACCGCGAGTACAACCGTGCCGAGGAGTAGAGGAGTCCGAGCCATGTCCGTCCCGTTTTAGAGCAAACGGGCTGCCATGAAGTCTCTCACGGCCTGGAGAGATTCGTCTGTGACGTGATGCCCCATCGGGAACTCGTGGTACGTCGTGTCGACACCGTGCTCTTCCAGAACGGCACGGGCTCTCCGCGCCTTGTTCACCGGGATTCTGTCGTCCGCCGTGCCGTGGACGATGAGCACCGGGACGTTCTTGAACGGCGGGAGATCCTCTTCGTTCAGCGCGCCGCTCATGCAGACGATCCCGGCGATCGGCTTCTCGGTATGGAACCCGGTGTCGAGCGCCATCATCGCCCCTTGCGAGAAGCCACAGAGGATGACTTTGCCGGGCGGCGTCGGGTACTGCGCCAGCGCCTGGTCGACGAACTCGAGAATCAGTTGCCGCGACTCACGGAACGACTCCGGCTCCGCCGGCCAGCCATCGAACCACGTGAAGCCGAACGACATCCCGCCGTCCATGTCGAAAGGCTTCGGCGCGTTCGGAAAGAGGAATCGATAGCCGTGATCGAGATACGGCGCGATGTCGACGAGATCGTTCGCATCGGCGCCGATGCCGTGCATCACGATGACCAGCGGCAACTCGGCATCATCCCCGGCGCCGCTCGGGACGTTCTTTACGTACTCGAGCACCGCGGGATTCTAACGAGTAACGAGTCACGATGAACGATACGGGACTACTCCCGCGATCGTCGCGGTT